>CBDUIO010000188.1:0-4828 GCA_965367355.1 uncultured Flavobacteriaceae bacterium | reverse complement strand
TAAATAAAACCTTTTACGCTTTACTAACCATTTTTGGAGTAGTGACAGTCATATTCTTTTTGTTCAATGTGCTTCCGGGAGATCCTGCACAAATGATGCTTGGTCAAAATGAGGATAGCGAGCAACTGGCTTTAGTAAAACAAAAATATGGTTTTGATAAACCGGTTAGCACTCAGTATTTATATTATTTAAATGATCTGTCACCAATTTCATTTCATTCAAAAAATCAGGAAGATTACACTTTTTTAAGAGATGGGAAGTATTCCGCTACAAAATTGATCTCAATAGGTAAAACATCTGTTGTTTTAAAATTTCCATACTTAAGAGAATCTTTTACAAAGCAAGGTAAAAAAGTAAGTGAGGTATTGAAGGAAACACTTCCAAACACGTTCGTTTTGGCAGTATCGGCAATTATAATTGCAATCATTTTGGGAATTATTCTAGGTGTAATTTCGGCTTTATTTAAAGATAAGCTGCTAGATAAGATTATTCAAATTTTCAGCACATTAGGAATGAGTATTCCGTCATTTTTCAGTGCTATTCTCTTTGCCTGGTTTTTTGGGTATGTGCTACATAAATATACCAATCTTGAAATGACTGGTAGCCTGTATGAGCTGGATGATTTTGGTGAAAAGAATGTCATCCAATGGAAGAATTTGATCCTTCCCGCAGTAGTATTAGGAATTCGTCCTTTGGCCGTTATCATTCAGCTAATGAGAAACTCATTACTGGAAGTCTTTAATCAGGACTATATTCGAACTGCCAGAGCAAAAGGATTAAGTGAATATCAGGTCATTAAAAAACATGCGGTCAAAAATGCCTTAAATCCGGTAGTGACGGCAATATCCGGTTGGTTTGCATCCATGTTGGCAGGAGCAGTGTTTGTAGAATACGTTTTTGGCTGGAACGGACTAGGAAAAGAGATAGTAAACGCATTAAATACATTAGATTTGCCTGTAATTATGGGTTCTGTATTAATTATAGCCCTTATGTTCATTATAATCAATATTTTTGTAGATATAATTTACGCCTGGTTAGATCCAAAAGTTAAACTTCAATAATAATCATATAATACCAACAAAATGAGAAATAATATAGTCGCCGGTAACTGGAAAATGAATAATGATTTAGCTCAAACTCAAACACTTATAACCCAATTAAAAAAACATCTTAATTCTTTCAATTGCGAAGTCATGATCGCACCAACATTCACAAACTTATGGAGTGCTTTTGAGTCTTTAAGAAAGTCTAAAATAGAAGTGATTGCTCAAAATATGCATTTTGCAGATAGTGGCGCTTATACAGGTGAGGTCAGTGCCTCAATGTTAAAAAGTGTTGGAGTTGAAACCGTAATTCTCGGTCATAGTGAACGTCGTGCTTATTTTAACGAGACTGATGAGTTGCTTGCTAAAAAAGTTGATGCAGCATTAAAACATAAAATGAGAGTGATCTTTTGCTTTGGCGAGGAATTAGCCGACCGTAAAGCGAATAATCATGAAAAAGTGGTGGAAGGTCAAATTAAGAACGCATTATTTCATTTAGAAGCTTCTGCATTTAAAAATATTGTTTTGGCCTATGAACCTGTTTGGGCGATTGGAACAGGAGAAACTGCCAGTCCGGAACAAGCTCAGGATATGCACGCATTTATCCGTAAGACGCTTGCCAACAAATACGGTAAAGATGTAGCAAATGAGGTGTCCATTTTATATGGTGGCAGTGTGAAACCGGGAAATGCTAAGGAGATATTCTCAAAACCGGATGTTGATGGCGGCTTGATAGGAGGCGCAGCACTTAATGCAGATGACTTTTTCGCCATTGTTGATGCATTTTAATTTTTTGGGCATTACCTTTCGTAAAACTCAAGGTCACGCTTTCAGCAGTCGCTTTTAAATAATTTGTTGGAGACATTTCGACTGCGCTCAATGTGACAAATTAATTAAAGAGCTCCAACAATGGCCTGCGCTACTCGCAGGCTGCTTCAATCGTTAATGCAGGATTATGAGTGAAACAACATATATTGGTTGTTATTTTAAAGTAAAGCCTTTACAACCGGCAGTTGAAATTTTAATTGCTGAGCTGGGATTGGCCGGATTTGAAAGTTTTGTAGAAACAGAAGAAGGCCTTACAGCTTATATCAAAAAACAAGATTGGAATCCAACTATGCTGGACGATATTCAAATCATGAACTCCGATGAATTTTCTATCAGTTACACAATGGAAGAGATCGAACAGGTCAATTGGAACCAGGAATGGGAAAAGAACTTTAATCCTATCATTGTTGATGAACTTTGTACCATTAGAGCACCATTTCATGAAAAACCAAATACTACTTTTGATATTGTTATAGAACCAAAAATGAGTTTTGGTACAGGGCATCATGAAACAACCCATATGATGATCCAGCATATTTTAAACAATGATTTTAAAGATAAATCGGTTTTAGATATGGGATGCGGAACAGGCGTTTTGGCAATTTTATCAGAATTGAAAGGCGCTAAACCAATAGACGCTATAGATGTAGATAATTGGTGTTATTTAAATAGTCTTGAAAACGTAGAACGAAACTGTTGCAATCATATTTCTGTGTATGAAGGAGATGCCGGTTTACTTGGCAATAAAAAATATGATATCATTATAGCCAATATTAACAGAAACATTCTGTTGAATGATATTAAGACGTATGCAAGCTGTTTAAATAAAAATGGCATGTTGTTTTTAAGCGGATTTTATAAAGAGGATATTTCTGTTATTGAGGATGCATGTAACAGGAATATGTTAAAATTGAATGAAAAACTCGAAAGGAATAATTGGGTTTCTTTAAAATTTATATATTAGTATAGTAAAAAGAATTAAAATGAGCTCTAAAGAAAAATTATCCCAAAAGGTCAAAATCGATTCTAAGGAGAAAAAATTAAGCGAAATCGTTTTGTACAACGATGATGTGAATACGTTTGACCATGTTATAGAAACTCTAATATATGCTTGTGACCATACATCAGAACAGGCAGAACAATGTTCATTGCTTGTGCATTACAAAGGTAAATGCACTGTGAAGACAGGTGCCTATGATGATCTTAAACCTCGATGCTCTAAACTATTAGAAGCCGGTTTAAGTGCAGAAATAGTTTAGAAATCTGTTATTCTTTTGTTTTACAAGTATTCATTCCGAATAGAGTATATAACGGACAAAAACTCACAAGGCTCGTAATTAAAAATATAATTGCAAAGGCCATAAGTACATAGGCCAAAGTTCCTCCAATTACATCAAAGTAGTATAATAAGGCAACAGCTATCGCAATTACTATTCTTATTCCTTTGTCGGCACTTCCCATATTTTTTTTCATAATCTAAATTTTAGGTGATTAATTGATTAGTGAGGTAATTTATGTTTAAAGGCATGATATAAGAATGCCCCTAATATTGCACCAATAAGTACAACTATAATAGCTATTACACCTTTGCCTAACAAAACAAACATTGGTCCCGGACAGGCACCACCAAGGGCCCAACCTAGTCCAAAAATGATTCCGCCAATTAAATTGCGTGCAAGACCTTTCTTTTTTGGTTCTATAAAAACCGGTTTTCCTTCAATAGTCTTTAACTTCTCTTTTTTAAAGAAGAACATGACAACGATACCAATAACAACGGCCGATCCAATGACACCATACATATGGAAGGATCCGAATTTAAACATTTCATAAATCCTGAACCAGGAAACTACTTCAGCTTTAAAAAGAATAATTCCGAAGAAAACACCAACTAATAAAAATTTAAGATATCTCATAAGGAATTGATTAAAATATATATGGCAAAATAAACCAGGTCATTACCAAACCTCCAATGAAGAATCCGGCAACTGCAATAAAAGATTCAGTAGCCAGATTACTTAATCCAACTATTCCATGGCCGGATGTACATCCACCCGCGTATCGTGCGCCAAAACCTACCAGTAATCCCGCAACTAAAAGGATAAGGATTCCCTTAAGTGTAAACATAGCATCTAAACTGAATATTTCATCTGGTAAATATTGTGAACCGGCATTTTGAATTCCTATCTGAGAAAGATCTTGAATTACATCAGGATTTAATGCTACGGTTTGATCTGGTGCCAACCATTGACTGGCTATAAAACCTCCAATGATCAAGCCTGCAACAAAATTAAGATTCCATTTGTTTTCCTTCCAGTCAAACTTAAAAAAATCCACCAATCTTCCGGCACCGGCAATAGAACATAAGGTTTCTAAATTGGAAGAGACTCCAAATTTTTTACCGAAATAGAACATGAGGTACATGCAAAGAGCAATTAAAGGACCTGCAACATACCATGGCCAAGGGCTTAAAATGTATTCCATACGTTGTGATTTATACAAATATAGTCCGATATATAATAATTAATGTAACAATTGTTACACAATTTTCTCTATCCTGGACTTAAAACCGATTGGTTCATTTGTTATTTTTTATGACAAACCTGCTCCCATTTCCAGGCAGAGGCTAAAGCATCTTCCAGAGTCGATTTTGCTTTCCATCCTAAAAAAGTATTGGCTTTTGTTGTATCGGCATAAGCAGATATCACATCTCCGGGGCGTCTTCCAACTATCTTGTAATTTAGCTTTTGTTCTGATACTTTTTCAAAGGCTTTGATAACATCAAGAACAGAAGATCCTTTTCCAGTCCCTACATTAAACACTTCAAAATTAGAGTTGTTATTCGCATCTATTAACCTTTTTAATGCCGCTACGTGAGCTATGGCCAAATCTACTACATGAATGTAGTCTCTTATGCAAGTACCATCTTCGGTTGGATAATCATCTCCAAAAACTGATAA
>CBDUIO010000187.1:0-4834 GCA_965367355.1 uncultured Flavobacteriaceae bacterium | reverse complement strand
ATATTTATAGTGCAATTGGAGAAACTGCTAAATTTAAAGAATTAAAAGATAAAGTCGACGCTATTGAAAGTGGGAATTAATATCTTTCAAACACGTAATAAAAAAAGCCACTATTTAGTGGCTTTTTTTATATAATCTTTTTAATAACTCTTAATTTGTGAGTGTGTTTGTTTAATTCTTGGTTATAAATACCAGATTGATCTAATCGATCAATTCTTACGCTTCCATGTGCATGAATTATGTAATTATTCTTCAGAATTATTCCAACATGGATTATTTCTCCCTCAGCATTGTCAAAAAAAGCCAGATCTCCGGGTTCACTTTCTTCTATAAAACTTAATACTTCACCTTGGGTAGCCTGTTGAGAAGCATCTCGCAAAAGTTTAAATCCATTTACCTTATAAACCATTTGTGTAAATCCGGAACAGTCTATCCCAAAAGGAGATTTGCCTCCCCATAAATATGGTGTGTTCAAGTATAATGATGCAGTTTCAATTAGTGTGTTTTTGGGTTTAATTCCAGTGCACGAGTTTCCGTCAAATTTATGATCTAATATTTTTAGACCATTTAACGTCGAACCTAATAAAACAGGCAGTAATTGGTTGTTTTTATCTTGTACAAACTCTACGAGGTCTGCGGAATAAATTGGTTTGGAACTGTCCAGATCTTGAAACTCCTTTTCTGAAATTTCAACAAATTGTTTATTATCTATATATCCTTCATAGTCATCATAACCCAATCTAATTTTACTCCAATTTTTACGTTTTTCCAATATTTTGAAATGGTCTCCATACAAAAGCTGAGAAACCAGTTCACTTTTATCAGATGCTTCAAACCTTAAAGGAACCAGACTCAAATTACATATTCCGTACAGCATTGAAATTTGTTAGTTTCGTTCTAAAATAATTGCCGAAGCACCACCACCGCCATTACAAATAGCTGCAGCGCCAGTTTTGGCTTTATTTTGGTGCAGCACATTAATCAGGGTTACAATAATTCTTGCCCCGGAACACCCTAATGGGTGACCTAATGATACGGCCCCTCCATTAACATTGACCTGTTTATCATTTATTCCAAGCAGTTTCATATTTGCCAGGCCAACTACGGAGAACGCTTCATTAAATTCAAAAAAATCTACATCTTCAATAGAGATATTTGCTTTTGCCAAAGCTTTTGGAAGGGCTTTGGCCGGAGCTGTAGTAAACCACTTGGGTTCTTGCGCGGCATCAGCATAACTTTTAATAGTGGCTAAGGGCTTTAACCCCAATTCCTCTGCCTTTTCTTTGCTCATTAAAATTAAGGCAGCTGCGCCATCGTTTATAGTTGAGGCATTGGCAGCTGTTACTGTTCCATCTTTAGTAAAGGCTGGTTTTAATGATGGTATTTTATCTAATTTAACATTCTTGAATTCTTCGTCTTCACTTACTATTATCGGTTCACCTCTTCTTTGAGGTACTATTACAGAAACAACTTCGTTTTTAAATTTTCCCGATTCCCATGCCTTGGCCGATCTTTTATAAGACTGAATGGCAAAGGCATCCTGATCTTCTCTTGAAAAATGATATTCTGTTGCACAAAGATCTGCACAAACTCCCATGGCATTTTTGTCGTAAGCATCTACAAGACCGTCTTTCTGCATACCATCTTCCAATATTATAGTGCCAAATTTAGAACCATTTCTGGCATGATAGTAATGAGGAATTAAACTCATATTTTCCATTCCTCCGGCAACAACAATTTTTGCATCGCCCAAGGCAATGGCCTGTGCAGCTTGCATAACTGCTTTCATCCCTGACGCACAAACTTTATTTATTGTTGTACACGGAACCGTATTTGGTATACCTGCATACAACGCTGCTTGCCTTGCAGGTGCTTGTCCTGTTCCTGATTGAACTACATTCCCCATAAGGACTTCATCAACTAATTTTGGATCCAGTCCAATCTTATCTAAGGCACCTTTTATTGCAATTGCACCTAATCTTGGAGCAGGAATCGTGCTTAAGCTGCCTAAAAAACTACCAATTGGTGTTCTAACAGCAGAAACTATAACTATATCTTCCATTAATTTATTGAGATAAATTCAGACTACGAATTTAATTAAAATAGATTACTTAATAAAGGTTCAAAATGTTTAATTTTATATGGTATTAAATACAAAAAAATGGAAAACCATAAAAAGCATTACATAGCAATTATTGGTGGATCAATTTCAGGTTCAGAAGCTGCTAATTTATTGGCTCAAAATGGTTTCAGAGTTGTTGTTTTTGAAATGAATGCCTTGCCTTATGGAAAAATTGAAGATGGACTTCCTAAATGGCACGTTAATTTAAGAAATCGCCAAGAAAGAGAAATAGACAGGAAACTGGATCAGGAAAATATAAGATTCGTTCCTTTGGTAAAGATAGGTAGAGATATTTCTTTCAATGATCTTATTAAAAATTGGGGATTCTCGGCGGTGATCATAGCAAATGGAGCATGGATGGATAGAGAGTTTCCTTTAAAAGGAATTGAAAAGTTTAAGGATAATGGGTTGATTTATCAAAATGATTTTATTTACTGGTTTAATCATAATCATGAACCTGAATACAAGGGAAAATCTTATGAAATAAAGGATGGGGCAATTATTGTTGGCGGAGGATTGGCGTCTTTAGATGTTGTCAAAATATTTATGATCGAACTCGTCAAAGACAAATTAAAAGAAATTTATGGCATTGAAGAGAATCTTTTTAACCTTGAAAAAAAGGGTATAGATAAAGTTCTGGAAAGTCATAATATTTTATTCGAAAAATTAAATATCAAAGGAGTTACTTTAGTCTACAGAAGGAATGCCGAGGATATGCCATTAAAATCTCCGAAAGACGAAACCAAAAGCAGTCGAGATAAAGCCAGGGAAGTATCCGCTAAATTGTTAAATAACTATTTAGAAAAATATAAATTCAATTTTAAACCGTTACGAGTTCCTATAGATTATATTGAAGAGGACAATATGCTCAAAGGTCTGATCTTGCAAAAAGTAATGGTTTACAATGGGCGAATTGTTCCGTTGGAAAATGAAACTGAAGAATTAAGGTCTGAGCTTATAATTTCCTCAATTGGCAGTTTACCAGAACCTATAGAAGGACTCCCATATGAATATTCCACATTAAAGATGAGAAAACATGTAGATTATCATGTTTATGGATTTGATAATGTTTTTGCGGTTGGAAATGCGGTTACCGGCAGAGGCAATATACAGGAATCAAAGCAACATGGTCAGCAAATCACAAGAAGGATTATAGATGTACATTTAACAGAAGACGCTTTAGAAGAATGGCTTGAAACCATGAACTCTTCCATTAAGTCCAAAGTAGCAGAAAATATAAGTTCTATTATTGACGAGATCGGCAGCAAAGAAGTACAGCCAGAAAACATCATTAAAAATATTCTTGATAAAACACAGGCAATAAACAATAAGAATGGGTATACATGTTATGCCGAATGGATTGAAAAACACATACCTAAACGATTGGAGGAAAGTATTAAATCAATTGACTAGTAAATCGTATCATCATTATTTATTACTTTTGATTTCTATAGGTTCCTAAATGAAAGACTTCATAAATACACTTTACAAAAATCATTATTTACTTTATAAAGCAATTTTATTTGTATTCACTACTTTTTTAATTGTTTATTTATTTCCGAAAAGTGGAAAATTTAAGTACAATTTTGAAAATGGAAAGCCATGGCAATCAGAAAATTTATATGCACCATTTAATTTTGCCATAAAAAAATCGGATGCAGAAATAAATGCTGAAATTAAAAAGATAGAGGAGGAAGCAAATCAATATTTTGATGTTGATACAACTTTAGTTCAAGCAGCAATTACTAATTTCAGATCAGAGTTTAATAAAATCTATCCTGATTCATTAAAGTCACCAGTACTCAAAAAAATTAAAGAAAGTGGTATTCAAATTCTTCAAAATGTCTATCGCTATGGCATTTTAAAAGAACCCCATGATTTTGATCCCAATTCAGAAGTCGTTTTACTTTCCAATCAAAAGGAGATTAACAGAATAGCATATTCTAATTTAATTAACATCAATGACATCAGGGAACTGCTGGAAACGGAAATTAAAAAGGAAAACATAGAAGCATATAAAGTACAGTTAATATCTCTGTTTTTTAATGTAATTCAACCAAATACTACTTTAAATAAGTCAATTACAGATAGTGCTTTAAAAGAAGAGCTTGATAAAGTTTCCTATACCAGAGGAAGTATAGGAAGGGAAACTTTAATCATTTCAAAAGGTGAGGTGGTTGAAGGTGAAAAGTTTCAAATATTAAAATCCTTAGAAGCCGAATATCAAACTCAGGTATGGAACGATTCAAATTATCTTTTAATAGTTGTGGCATACACGGTTTTAGTAGCTTTAGCCTTACTTATGCTGCTATTGTTTTTAAGAAAGTATAGGTTAGATGTATTTAAGAATAATACAAAAGTCACCTTTATTTTCTTTAATATAATTCTAATGGTATTGCTGACCACTTTAATAATAGACTTCAATTCTGCTTATGTCTATATCATTCCAATATGTATTTTACCATTAGTTTTAAAAGCATTTTTTGATGCGAGGTTAGGTTTATTTACTCATGTAATTACGGTCCTTCTTTTAGGCTTTATTGTGCCGAATAATTATGAATATATGTTTCTTCAGATAATAGCAGGAATTGTAACTATTTTAACAGTTTCTGAACTTTATAAACGTGCAAATCTGTTTATTTCGGTTGGGCAAATAACACTTATTTATTTTATAGCCTATTTTGCATTTTCTGTTATACATGAAGGAACCAC
>CBDUIO010000186.1:0-4872 GCA_965367355.1 uncultured Flavobacteriaceae bacterium | reverse complement strand
TTTTTAATTCATACAGATCAGAATAATCTGAAATCAGTCCTTCATTGACCAATAAGGCAACCGTTTCACCTCCAAGTCCTTCAATATCCATAGCCTTACGAGAAATAAAATGTTGAATCCGCCCAATGATCTGCGGTTTACAACCATTGTAATTTGGGCAGTAATGTTGTGCTTCTCCTTCAGTCCTGACTAATTGGGTTTCACACTCCGGACAATGCGTTATGTACTTCGTGGGCTGAGAATTTTTGGGTCTATTATTCAAATCTACAGCTATGATCTTAGGTATGATCTCGCCTCCTTTTTCAACAAATACCTCATCGCCAACCCGTATATCCAATTTCTTTATTTGATCTGCATTGTGTAATGAAGCTCTTTTTACTGTTGTTCCTGCCAATTCAACCGGTTCCAGATTAGCTACCGGAGTTATTGCACCCGTACGTCCCACTTGATATGTAATACTATTCAATCGAGTTGAAACCTGTTCTGCTTTGAATTTATAGGCAATGGCCCAGCGTGGAGCTTTCGCTGTGTAGCCTAATTCTTCCTGCTGATCAAGACTATTAACCTTAATAACTACACCATCTGTTTCATATGGCATTTCATGACGATGGATATCCCAATATTTAATGAATTCCAACACTTCCTGAATCGAACTTACCAATTTTGCTTCCTTAGGTACTCTAAATCCCCATTCCCTGGCGGCTTCCAAACTTTCAAACTGAGTTTTAACCGGTAAATTATTTCCTTGCAGACTATACAGCAAACATAACAAAGGGCGTTTGGCAACCTCTGCACTGTCCTGAAGTTTCAAACTCCCTGAGGCTGTATTGCGTGGATTTCGATAAGGCTCCTCTCCTATTTCAACGCGTTCTTCATTCATCTTATTAAACCCTTCCCAGGGCAATACGATCTCTCCTCTTATGTCAAATTTATCAGGATAATCGCCTTTTAATTGCAATGGTATAGATTTAATAGTTTTTACATTGGCAGTGACATCGTCTCCTTGAAACCCATCTCCTCTGGTCACCGCACGAACCAATCTTCCTTTTTCATAGGTAAGACTTATAGATGCACCGTCATATTTAAGTTCACATGTGTATTGAACAGCTCCATCGATCAGTTTTTTAATTCTTGTTTCCCAGTCTAAAAGATCTTCTCTGCTATAGGAGTTGTCCAAAGAATACATCCTGTTTTCATGTACAACCGTTTTGAAGTTTTTTGTGACCTCTCCGCCAACTCTTTTGGAAGGTGAATTAGGATCATCTAATTCCGGGTGTTGAGCCTCAAGATCTTGTAATTCCTTTAATTTAATATCGAATTCATAATCACTTATCGTCGGATTATCCAACACATAATAATTGTAATTATGCTCACTTAATTCCTTTCGAAGCTGTTCTATTTTTTCTTTATCCGTCATTATTAAATTCCTTCTTTAGTCAACCATTTTGGTGTCGGTCTTGGGACATATGTATTCATTTTAACTAATAGACCTTCTATTGAATCATCCACCAAAACAGCGTCTAGATTTTCTTGTTTTAAAAACCCTTTATTTACCATAGTTAGACCTAGTTCAAGCAGATCATTATAAAACCCATTTATATTCAATATTCCTATTGGCTTGGTATGCAATCCTAATTGTCCCCAGGTTGTGATCTCAAAAAATTCATCCATGGTTCCAAAACCACCGGGAAGAATCATAAATCCATCACTTTTTTCATACATCACCACTTTTCTTTCATGCATGCTATCTGTTACTAGCAATTCAGTAAGATCTGTATGATAGACCTCTTTAAGTTTTAAAAAATCAGGTATAACACCAATGACCTTCCCGTTATGGTCCAAAACACCTCTGGCAACCTGACCCATGACGCCTATTTTTGCGGCACCATATACCAAAGTAATATCTCTTTTGGCAAATTCAAATCCCAGTCGATAAGCCTGCTTTACAATTTGAGGATCATTACCTTCACTGGAACCACAAAAAACTGAAATACTTCTCATAATTATATTGATGCTTTTATCATTCTGTCCTTCTTGAAAATATCTTGTTTTAATTGAATATTCTTAAAATTATATCCTTTTAATAGATGAATCATTTCTTTACCAAGATACTCATTGATCTCAAAAAATAACAGGCCATTTTTAGTTAAGTGATCCATTGCAAACTCTGAAATGACTTTGTAGAATTGCAAAGCATCATCATTTTGAACAAATAAAGCTATATGTGGCTCATTTTCAATAACATTAGTTTTAATTTCAAACTTTTCAAGTTCCCTGACATATGGTGGGTTAGAAACTATAATATCAAATTCCATTT
Source organism: uncultured Flavobacteriaceae bacterium (assembly GCA_965367355.1). Taxonomy (GTDB): domain Bacteria; phylum Bacteroidota; class Bacteroidia; order Flavobacteriales; family Flavobacteriaceae; genus Site-B1. Next base: position 2,555 of record CBDUIO010000186.1, on the reverse strand, counting down.
CCCTATCGATCTCATTTTTTAAATTTAAAATGTCTGCCACGACAAATTCCACAGAAACATTATTGTAAATCGCATTCTCTTTTGCCACCTCTGTGGCATCCTGGCTTACTTCCAAAGCAAAAACCTTTGCTTTTGGCAAATTCTTAGCCAAAGCTATTGCAATACAACCACTTCCCGTTCCAATTTCCAAAATCCTTATTTCCGAATCCTGATGTGCGCTGTGAAGAATCCAATCTACCAGTTCTTCTGTTTCAGGTCTTGGAATTAGAACATGGTTATTGACCTTTAGAGGTAATCCGAAGAATTCTGTCTTCCCAAGTATATATTGAATTGGTTTCTGATTTTTTAACTCGTGCAACGCCTTAAAAACAGGCTCCTGTTCTTCTTTGGTTATAGACAGTTCTGGTTTTAAAGCCAATTCTATTCTAAAAATATTGAAATAATCATCGATCAGCATAAAAAAGAAGCTATCTACTTCCTCTTTGCCGTAAATTTCGTCAAGCTCCTTATGGAAAATATTTTGAATATCCTTTAATCTCATAGATCCTTTATCATCCAAACGCTACATGAATAATGTCCTGTATTACCTAGCGGTCCATCTAAATGTTCAAATTCATATGACTCATAGATATGGATTGCTGCTTTCAATTGTGAAGCCGACTCTAAATAACACTTTTTATATCCTAATTTCTTTGCATTCTCTAGACATTTTTTAATCATTTTTTTTCCCAATCCTCTACCTCTTACTTTTGGTGAATAGTACATTTTCTGGAGTTCACAAATATCTTCACTAAAATCCTTTAATTGCTTTACGCCTGCACCTCCTAAGACTTCTCCATCATTGTCAATGACATAATATACTTCATTAGGTTTTTGATAAGATTCAAACATTCTTGTTGTTTCAACATCTTCATAAGCTGTACCTTTTAAAGGTATCTTGAATTCATGAAAACAATCTTTGATAATTTTTTCAATTTGTGCATTGTCCTCCTGCTTAATTTCTCGAATAACTATCTTATCTTTACTCACTCTAAAATATTATTTTTACCTCTGTGAAGATACATTAAATCTCAAAAATTAGATATGCGAAAATTTATAATCTTATCAACATTAATATTGACTTTAGTTAATTGTTCGGTAAAAGAAAAACCCATTTTTTTAAGGGTCGAGAACATCAAAGTATTGGAGTCCACATCAACTCATTTAATGTTATCTGCGGATGCGTTTTTTTTGAATCCGAATGATATTGGAGGCGAATTAAGATCAGATGGAATCAAAGTTTTTGTAAATGACAATGAAATGGCTCATGTGTCATCTGAAAGCTTTCAAGTACCGGCTAAAAAAGAATTTAGTATTCCATTAAAGGCCAGTATTCCTGTAGATAGCCTTTTCAGTGACAAAAATTTGGGCGGCTTAATTGGAAGTTTATTTAGTAAGAATTTAAAGGTTCAGTATAAGGGTGATATTAAGTACAAAGCCTTTGGAATAACATATACTTATGATGTTGATGAAACTGAATCTGTTAAAATTAATCTTTAATTGACCAATCACGAAACCTATATTAAAAGATGCCTATTTATTGCAAAACTGGGATTAGGCAAAACCAGACCCAATCCAATGGTTGGATGTGTTATTGTATACAAAAATGAGATTATAGGTGAAGGATTTACAAGCCCTTATGGTGGGAATCATGCCGAAGTAAATGCCATAAAATCGGTAAGGGATAAAAGCAAGTTGAAGAGTTCTACCCTCTATGTGACCCTGGAACCTTGCTCACACTACGGAAAAACACCTCCATGCAGTGATTTGATCGTTGAAAATAAAATTCCTAATGTTGTTATAGGCTGTTTGGATGTTAATGAAAAAGTAGCCGGTAAAGGAGTTGCTAAATTGAAAGAATCTGGTTGTAATGTCATCGTTGGAATTCTGGAAAAAGAGTGCAAAAATCATCACAAACGATTTTTTACATTTCATATTAAGAAAAGGCCTTACATCATTTTAAAATGGGCGGAAACATTAGATGCTTTTATTGCTCCTGAATCCAAATCGGAAAGAAAACCCATTTGGATCACAAATGAATTGTCAAGGCAATTAGTTCATAAATGGAGGACCGAAGAACAGGCCATTTTAGTTGGTAAAAACACGGTAATTCAAGATAACCCTTCTCTTACGGCACGTGATTGGACAGGTGAAAATCCGGTTCGAATCGTTCTTGATCCGGATGAATCTCTTTCCAAAAATTTGAATGTTTTCAATAATGAAGCAAAAACTTTTGTAATCTCCGGGAAAGATATTGATTACTCAAATGAAGTTGCTGAACAAATAAGTGATTTTTTGTTCAAAAAAAATATAAATTCAGTGATCATTGAAGGTGGTTCACAAACCCTTCAAACCTTCTTAGATTCAAATCTCTGGGACGAAGCCCGGATTTTCATTGGACAAAAAGAGTTCAAAAAAGGCATAAAAGCACCCGATTTTAAAGGCAAACTACTATCAGAACGAATTATGAATTTTGATATCCTTAAAATCTATTTAAATGATTAAAAATATCATTT
>CBDUIO010000185.1:0-4897 GCA_965367355.1 uncultured Flavobacteriaceae bacterium | reverse complement strand
CCTAAAATTAGAAATGAAAAAGTCAATTGCTATAATTTGTGGTGGAGGACCTGCACCTGGTATTAATACTGTTATTAGTACTCTGGCAAAAACGTTTATAAAAGACGGATATAAAGTTTTAGGTGTTCATCATGGTTATAAGGGATTGTTTTCTGATAAGCCAGATATTAAAATATTAAATTTCAGGAAGGCTGATAGAATTTACAGTCGTGGTGGTTCTACCTTGATCATGAGCAGATTCAAACCAAAGGACAGCGATTTTAAAGCCGATTTCTTTATCAAAAACAATGTGAAGCTATTGGTGACTATTGGAGGTGATGATACGGCATCTACAGCCAGCAGGCTAACAAAATATCTTGCACAACAGAAAATTGATGTGTCCCATATTCATGTTCCTAAAACCATAGATAACGATCTCCCTTTACCTGACAGAAATCCGACCTTTGGATTTCATACAGCTAAAAATGAAGGCGTCAGAATAGGAAATACCGTGTATGAAGATGCCAGAACGAGCGAAAACTGGTTTGTTGTTTCAGCAATGGGTCGCTCTGCGGGACATCTGGCGTTTGGAATTGCATCAGCTTGTCATTTTCCAATGATGATCATTCCGGAAATGTTCAATAAAACGAACATCACCTTTGATAAATTAACGAATATGATCATTTCATCGATCATAAAAAGTAAAATCCGCGGTATAGAATATGGTGTGGCCATGGTCAGTGAAGGAGTTTTTCATTTTATAGATGAAGAAGAAATTAAGAATTCAGGAATTAATTTTACATATGATGATCATGGTCATCCTGAACTGGGGAATGTAAGTAAATCTCATATTTTCAATTATTTGCTGCAAATCAAACTTAAGGAATTAGGAATTGATATAAAATCGAGACCTGTAGAAATAGGCTACGAATTGAGATGTTGTAACCCAATTGCTTTCGATCTAACCCTATGCGCATTATTAGGAATTGGTGTTAAAAAGCTATTCGATGAAGGTAAATCCGGCTGTATTGTAAGTACTAATTCCAGAGGCGATATTTCTCCATTATACTTAAAGGATTTTGAAGATGAAAACGGCAAAATACCGCCAAGATTAGTAGAAATAGACTCAGATATGGCTCAGCTTTTTATCAATAATCTTATATATATCAAAGAAAGTGATTATAAAGAAGCCAAAAAATATTTAAAAACACCTGAAAATTTCGATTTTAAAAAAATATTGAACTGGAACTAAACAATAATAAATAATAAAATGGCACAATATACAAGAATAGAAGTAGCACAAGTAATGAAACAAACCGGACTGGTTCCATTGTTTTATAATTCAGATATTGAAGTAAGCAAAAAGGTTTTAAAGGCTTGTTATGATGGTGGAGCTCGCTTAATGGAGTTCACAGCACGTGGCGATTTTGCACATGAAGTATTTGGAGAACTTAACAAATATGCAATAAAGGAACTACCGGGAATGATCATGGGAGTTGGGTCTGTAACCGATGCGGCGGCAGCCTCCAGATTTATGGCTTTGGGAGCCAATTTTATAGTAACTCCGGTCTTAAGAGAAGACATTGCTATAGTATGCAACAGAAGAAAAGTATTATGGTCTCCGGGTTGCGGTTCACTTACTGAAATTACAAGAGCAGAGGAATTGGGTTGTGAGATCGTAAAGTTATTTCCGGGAGGAACCTATGGAGCCGATTTCGTTAAAGCTATAAAAGGGCCTCAGCCATGGACAAGCATCATGCCAACAGGAGGCGTATCTCCTACAAAAGAAAGTCTTGAGACCTGGTTTAAGGCAGGGGTGACTTGTGTTGGAATGGGTTCTAAATTGATTGCTAAAAACTCAGAAGGTATTTACGATTATAAAAAGATCCAGGAGCTGGTAAAAAATGCTTTGGATATGATTAAAACCTTAAAGTAATAAATAAAGATTTAATTTAAATAAAATGAATGCACTCCCATCAATAAAAAGCATCAACCTCAAAATATTGAGTGCATTACTCATTTTATTTGTATTGGTATTTAGTTGCGGAGGTTCTGAGGATGCACCAATTCCTGATAACGATCCGATCGGTTCAGATGACCCTACGAATTCTGATGATCCAACAGATTCAGATGACCCAACAGATTCAGATGATAACACGCTTCAATATGCTAACATTGATTTTTCTAACTGGAAATTAACTTTGCCTGTAGACGAAAACAATAATGGCAGTCCGGACGAATATCAACCCAGCCAGCTTATAAATAATGGTTACAGAACATTAGAGCCAGTGATGCCTTTTATGTATGATGACACAGACGATGCATCCATAGTTTTCTATACACATCCCGATGTGTCGACTACTAACAGCAGTTATTCCAGGACAGAATTAAGAGAGCTTATTAACCCAAGTAACTCGCGTGATAACTGGACTTTATTAGAAGGTGGGATCATGACTGGAAAGTTAAGAATGGTTGAAGTTTCTGAAAATACTGACGGCACAAGTTACGATCATCCTAAGGTGATAATAATGCAAATACATGGAATCATATCAGAAGAGGATATGGATACATATGGATTCACTTCCAATAATGGGCCGCCACTATTAAAAATGACCTGGATTGACGGTAACCTTTGGGCTTATAAAAAATCCCTGGTAAATGAAAGTACTAGTGGGGATGATCTGCTGGATGTCTCCAGTGATACCTGGTCTGATATTAAACACAATATGGGCTTTGTGGGATATGAACCATTCGAACTTCAAATTATCGCTTCTCATGGAAAACTGGAAATTATATTAAACAATGAAAATTCACTTATTTATGAAGATGTCAGTCTGGATAAATGGCCATTTGAAAATTATTTCAAGGCAGGGAATTATCTGGGAACAACTCACCCGGATGCCTTTTCTGTAGTTAAATATTATGAGTTAAGTGTAACTCATTAGTAATTAATAAAAAATAATTTTATTTTTCTAAATCCAATAATTCGATGTTCCTGAATTCTATTGGATGACTCTCACTTTGAAGAGAAATATAACCTCCTTTTACCGGCTGGCCTTCTTTAGTTTCATCAATACTATATTCCCCGCCAAAAATCGGATTTGAGTAGCTAATGACTTCCTTTCCATTAATAAAGTGGGTAAACGATTCATTGAAAACTACGATTTCAAGATCGATCCATTCCTCGCCATAAAAAGTATCAGACGATGAGTTTATACAATGTTCGGTAATTAGTTTATTGTTCATTGTTACATGAGTCCCCGGAGTACATAGGTTTCCTGTGGGTCTTTCAATTCCTTCTTCAACACCGCCTAAAAGCTGAACTTCCAATGAAACCGGAAATCCCTGATTCAACCCCATACTTTCGGGAGATTGACAATGGATCATGACTCCGCTGTTTTTCCTTGCCCATTCCTGTGCGTCTTTGACCTGTTCTCCAACAAATCTGTACTGTAATCTTAGCTTATAATTGGAGAAGGGATTTTTATAAAAGATATGACCATAAGAGTCTCCAAATACATCGTAACCATCATAGGAAACTTTGAGGAGGCCATTTTCAACTCTGAAGGTATTATGCAAATTGGTATTAAGTGGCTGTCCATTGATCTTTACAATCCAATCATCCAGATCTTTGCCGTTAAACAATTGGATCCATTCTTCTTTTTTTTGACAGCTGAAAAGAATAAGTATACTTAATGAGAAAACAACTGTTCTTAAAAATTTATTCATGGGGTATTATTTATAGTGACCATGCCTTGCCTCCGGTTGCTTCATCCAATGAAATGCACCCTTGTTGTTTTCCGGGGATAGGCGCATAAGCCAACACGGTTTCACCTATCAATTCACTGGTCTTGTATGCCCATACAGTAGTATTTCTAAGATTCTTCAAGGCACTGAAGACAACATTTTCCCTTTGATTGTTTTTAAATGAAATTTGGACTGCCTTATCAGCTTTTAGATATTTAGAAAGGAGATTATCATAATTTTCTGTTGTTAATTTTGACACTTTAGGTTGTAAACTGAGCAACTCGTTAATTATTTCCTGTATATCTCTTTTAAGTTTAATTTGATGATCCGGTGAGTATGCCTTAGCGGCATATAAATCTAAAAATTCAGGGACATTGACATCAAGTGCTCCCGGTGAAATTTCAGTTTTTGGCAGGATTAAATCGACTAAATTCTTAATGACCACACCTTCATCAACAGTAAAAAATTCCGGTATCCATTGATTTGCATCAGTTTTACAACTTTGAAGTAAACTGAAGACTGTTGGAGTTGCTGCAACATACCCTAACGATAAGCCTAACCCTTTTATAAGATCTCTTCTTTTCATTTTAGATCAGGAATTATTGTTTTTAAATTGCTTTGCGGCATGGTTAGCAGCTCGGGCAGTAATGGCCATATAAGTTAAGGACGGATTCTGAGTTCCGCTAGAGGTCATACAAGAACCATCTGTTACATAAACATTAGGAACTGTATGTATTTGGTTAAATTCATTTAAAATAGATGTTTTAGCATCTCTACCCATTCTTGCTGTACCCATTTCATGGATTCCTATTCCCGGTGCAGCTTCAATATCGTGGGTCTTAATATCCTTAAATCCTGCCTTTTCCAGCATTTCAACGGCTTGTGACACCATATCTTTTCGCATGGTTAATTCATTTTCTTTCCACTCAGCATCAAAAGTAACTGTTGGTAACCCCCATTCATCTAACCTATTGTAATCCAAAGTCATTTTATTGTCATGATATGGCAGACATTCTCCAAATCCATCAAGAGATATTCTCCAGCCCCCCGGTTTTAATATTTTCTCTTTAAATTCGGAACCGTAACCTAATTGCAAAGCTTCCTGTGACAGGCTCCATCTGCCACCACTTCCTTGATAACCATAGCCTCTCAGAAAATTTTTGTTCTCCGT
>CBDUIO010000184.1:0-4902 GCA_965367355.1 uncultured Flavobacteriaceae bacterium | reverse complement strand
AGGCCAATAAACATAAATTTGTAGTTTCTTTTCCCAAAAATAAATTCGGTTTTATTCTCTTCTTTACGTTTCTTTTCTCCCATATTCTATTTAAATTCTGTAAATATTATATCCTCTCCAACTTTTAACTGCGCAATATGTTCTGAAGTTACAAGGCCTCCTAACAGTTTTGGTAAATGCAAAGTAACAGTTTTATTTAAAACTTTTGCGTTAAGAGAATCTAAATTTAATCCTAATTCAATGCCTCTGTTTATGTAGTAGCGGTCACCTTTGGTATCTTTAAATACAATATCAAAAGTTGATCCTTCTGTTATGGAAGTAATAGTTTCGGTGTGCACATAACATTCTTCCGGCAATGGATTATGTATAATGCAACTGACAAGGCTAACACAAATAAAAATGCTTATCGAAATGTATAAAACCAACTTTTTCATTTAATCAATAATACAAATGATCTGTTTTTAAATTAAGATAGCGTTGTGTAGCAAAAAATGTAGAGATCCAGGTAATTAGTATGCCAATCAAAAATATTCCTAGAAATAAACTACCAACCAGCACAGGATTGCTTAACAATTCAATCTCCGGGAATGTTTCATTCATATAATAAAAGACAACGGCCATACCAATAAGTGCAATTATGGATCCGATAATTCCCAATCTTACACTTTTCCATACAAATGGTCGCCTTATGAACTTTTTTGTTGCACCAACCATTTGCATGGTCTTAATGATAAATCGTTTCGAATAAACCGCAAGCCTTATGGAACTGTTAATTAAAAGGACTGCTATCAATGTAAAAATGGTACTAATTACTAAAATCCAAATACTTATTCGCTTCACATTATTGTTCATTATAGAGACCAGATCTTTGTCATAGCGCACCTCCTCTACGAATTTTTTGGAGGCAGTGGTATTGGAGATACTATCCAGATATTTCTCTGTGACAAAATCGGCTTTTAAATGAACTTCAATTGAATTTTGTAACGGATTATAGCCAACATCATCTAAAAAATCTTCTCCATATTCGTCTTTCATAAACGTTGCTGCATCTTCTTTGGATACGTATTTTGTGCTTTTTACATAGTCAGACAGCGTTAAACTCTTTTCCAGCTGATTCACTTCTACCTGTTTTGCCGTATCGCTCAGGTAAATAGTCATAACAACCTGCTCCTTGAAATTGTCTGAAATGGTTTTGGCATTTAAAACGAGCATTCCCAGCAAGCCCAGTAAAAATAATACCAAAGCAATACTTATAACCACCGAAAAATAAGATGAAATCAATTTTCGTTTTTGATATTTATCAAATGATACACTCATGGGTTTGTATTAATGATGTAAAAATAAAAAGTAATTTTCGATTATCATTTATAATAACTTAAACATATGAACATTGTTGTAGATCAATTATTTATTTAATAGGGATTTTATGTTTTTGCGGTTTACTTATCAGGTAAACACCAATCACAACTAAAATACAACTAACAATTTTTAAGGCGTCAATGTCTTTTGAGTATTCGCTTTGTACATATAAATAGGCATAAACACTAACCATGATAAAGCTAACCACAGGTTGCACATAAGCATAGCTGCTTGTAACAGTTGGTGAAACGAAACTTAAGGCATACGTGTTGAACAAATAGGCTAAAAATGTAGTAAACAGTACAACATAACCAATAGATAAATAGGTGTTAAGGTCAAAGGATGAAAAATCTGTAGATATCAAATCATAAATCCCGATTGGGAACACGTAAACAAGACCAAATAAAAACACCCAGCTAATAACGGTAATAGGTTTGTACTTGGCCATCAAAGGTTTTACAAAAATCAAGTATAAAGCATAGGAGCACGTGTTTAAAAAGACAAAAAAGTTACCAAGCAAAGAGCTTGTTCCTTCAGCTTTTTTACCGTACCATACTAAAAAAACAGCACCAAGCCCTCCAATAATCAATCCCAGCAATTTGTTAGAAGTGATTTTTTCCTTCAGAATAATTAAACTGAATATCATTACCATAACAGGAACTGAGGTAATTATGATGGAAGCATCAATTGGCGAGGTAAGGTTTAATCCATGAAAGAAGAATAACTGGTTGGCAGCAACGCCCAAAAATCCGCAAGCCGCTAATCTGAAAAGATCCTTTTTGTCAATTTTTTCAACAATATATTGTTTAACCAGCCAGAATAGTAAAACTCCAATAACAACTCTTATTAAAATAAATGCCGAGGGGCCTATTTTGTGCGGCATTATACCTTTGGCTATTAAAAAGTTCGCGCCATAAATCACGTTGGCACCCAATAATGCCAAATGTGCTTTAAAGATGTTTCCTTTCACTTGCAAAGTTTATACTTTTAAAAAGTAATATTAATTCACTTTAAATCGATTTCCTATTAATTCTCAACTATTTTTTCATTACTACAATAAAGCGTAAATTTGCCACTTCATAAAGGAATACGAATGAAATACCATTTCAACGAAATTGAAGCCAAATGGCAAAAATATTGGGCGGAAAACCAAACATTTAAGGCAGAAAACTACAGTGATAAGCCAAAGTACTATGTGCTGGATATGTTCCCTTATCCAAGTGGTGCAGGCCTGCATGTTGGCCATCCATTAGGATATATCGCTTCAGATATTTATGCTCGATATAAGCGTCATAAAGGATTCAATGTACTGCATCCTCAAGGCTATGATAGTTTCGGATTGCCAGCAGAACAGTACGCTATTCAAACAGGTCAGCATCCTGCGATCACGACAGAAGCGAATATCAAAACGTACAGGAGGCAGCTGGATCAGATAGGTTTTTCGTTTGACTGGTCTCGAGAAGTGAGAACCAGCGATCCTAAATATTACAAGTGGACGCAGTGGATATTCATTCAGCTTTTTAATTCATGGTATAATAATGAAAGTGATAAAGCAGAAGATATTTCTAAACTGATAAAATTATTTGCTTCGGATGGAAATGCCAAAGTAAATGCGGCTTGTGACGATAATATTGAAGTATTTTCAGCCAATGAATGGAATTCTTTTTCCTCTGAAAAACAGCAAGAAATATTACTGAAATATAGGCTAACCTATTTAGCTGAAGCTGAAGTCAACTGGTGTCCCGCACTGGGTACAGTACTGGCAAATGATGAAATAGTCAATGGCGTGTCAGAACGTGGAGGGCATCCTGTTATCAGGAAAAAAATGACCCAATGGATGATGCGAATTTCAGCTTATGCTGAAAGGTTGTTACAAGGACTTGAAACAATTGATTGGTCAGATTCTCTAAAGGAAAGTCAGCGTAACTGGATTGGAAAATCTGTAGGAGCTTCTGTTACTTTTAAAGTAAAACCTGATGTCAAGTCGAGCGCAGTCGAGATAACTCACAAGATTGATGTGTTCACAACACGACCTGATACCATTTTTGGAGTGTGTTTCATGACCTTAGCACCTGAACACGAATTAGTACCTAAGATAACAACTCCGGAGCATAAATCAGAAGTTGAAACATATGTTGAAGCTACGGCAAAACGTAGCGAACGCGATAGAATGGCAGACGTAAAACACATTTCAGGTGTTTTTACAGGAGCCTATGCAGAGCATCCTTTTACAAAGGAGCCAATTCCAATCTGGATTGGAGATTACGTTTTGGCCGGTTACGGAACAGGAGCAGTGATGTCTGTGCCTTGCGGAGACCAGCGCGATTACGATTTTGCGAAGCATTTTAATATTCCGATTCCGAATATATTTGAAGGTGTCGATATTTCTGAAGAAGCCTTTGCTGATAAAGACAAAACCATCATTGCCAATAGCGATTTCATTAACGGAATGAACTATAAAAAGGCAACCAAACGTGTTATTTATGAATTAGAGCAGATTGGTCAGGGCGAAGGAAAGACCAATTACAGATTACGTGATGCTGTGTTTAGCAGACAACGCTATTGGGGAGAGCCATTCCCGGTTTATTATGTTAACGGAATGCCACAAATGATCGATGAAAAATATTTGCCACTTACCTTGCCGGAAGTAGAAAAATATTTGCCAACCGAAACAGGTGAACCCCCTTTAGGAAATGCTAAAGTTTGGGCCTGGAACACCAAAAGCAATTCTGTAGTTAATAATGATAAGATCGACAACAAAACAGTTTTTCCATTAGAACTTAACACCATGCCTGGTTGGGCCGGAAGTTCACAGTATTTCAATCGCTACATGGATCCTCATAATGATGAGGAGATCTTTTCGCAGGATGCCATAAATTACTGGCAGCAAGTGGATTTATACATTGGTGGAAGCGAGCATGCAACCGGACATTTGTTGTATTCGCGCTTCTGGCAAAAGTTTATGTTCGATAAAGGACTAGTGCCTTTTGATGAATATGCAAAAAAGCTGATAAACCAGGGAATGATACTTGGGACGAGTGCTTTTGTGTATAGGATTGAAGGTGAAAGTAAGTTCTTATCAAAAGGATTGATTGAAGGTAAAAATGTACAATTGATCCATGCGGATGTGTCTTTTGTGAATGCATCAGACGAATTGAATATTGAAGCATTTATAAAATGGAGACCAGAATTTAAGGATGCTGAATTTGTTACAGAGGATGGCGTTTACAAAGTTGGGCGTGACGTTGAAAAAATGTCCAAATCCAAATACAACGTTGTCAACCCGGATGAGATCTGTCATCAATACGGAGCAGACAGTTTGCGTTTATACGAAATGTTCCTTGGGCCATTAGAGCAATACAAACCTTGGAATACAGCAGGTATAACAGGTGTCCATAGTTTTCTTAAAAAACTATGGAAATTGTATTTTGATGACAGCGGTTTAAAAGTGAATGATGCAGAATCATCAAAAGACAGCTTAAAAACACTCCATAAAACCATTAAAAAAGTAGAAGAAGATATCGAGAATTTTTCGTTCAACAC
>CBDUIO010000183.1:0-4911 GCA_965367355.1 uncultured Flavobacteriaceae bacterium | reverse complement strand
CCATTATAGTACCATATATGATCAATTCCGGGGGATTTAGTATCTAATACAACGTTATTTCCAACACAGTTTGCATTACCATTGGCGATTGTAATGTCTGTCCCTAAATTTACTCCTAAACTAAAACTCCCTGCTTCTAAAAACACTGCTGAATCATAAAGGTCATCTCTTGCATCTGCTATAGCTAATTTTATATGATATTGCTGATTTGGAACAACATTTGAAAAAGCAGTAAAAGACCGTGTATACCCATCATAGGCAACAGGAGCAGCTCCGGGAGCAACATATTCAGAAAAGTATTGAGGATTTGCTTCACCACAAATGCCATTATCCGGATGTACATTTGTAACCAGAATTGGCGTATTAGTGTCCGGAAGAACAGCTAAATTTGTAGTAACGCCATTTTGATCGGTTAATAAAAATGCGAATACATCAGAATATTGGCATTCATACAAACCCATATCATATTCCTCAGACGCCATTAAAAACCTAAAACTTATTTCTGAAGCAATAGGCACAAAATCAAACTCGACTATAGTTGCGTTATAAGTGAAATCCCCTGCGAGATTGGTCAGGTCATTATCTCCGGGCCAAAACGATCCGCCAGTACTAATTAGGGCATTATTAGGTCCGGCTCCCTGCATTGCATCTCCCGATGCTAAAATAATTCCGTTGTAAAAAGGAAAATTTCCTAAAGGTTCAGAAAAATAACCTATCCCATTAGATCCAAAACTTGTTCCTGTTGAAGAAGTAACATTACTAATTGAAACACATGGGCTGTTTATAAGTACATCATTGATCAATTCTTCAACACTATAAGTAGACTGGTCAACCGTGACATTCTGTGAATAAATGAAAGTACTGACTAAAAGTACTATTATTAAGAATAAGGCTTTTTTCATGAAAAAATAAAGAACTTCAAATATACACATCTCAGTTTTTCTTTTATTATTTTTGCAAAAAATTAGTTGTAATGAAAAATATATCGGTTAACATAAAAGAAACTTCTAATCCTACAATTCTAAAATTTGAAACGAATGAATTCATAACGAATTATGAAAGTTTTGAATTTAACAATATTGATGAAGCTCAGGACTCCCCTTTAGCGCAACAACTATTTTATTTGCCATTTGTTAAAAAGATATACATCTCTGGCAATTTTGTTGCAATTGAACGCTTTAATATTGTTGATTGGAAGGATGTTCAAGATGAAGTGTCTTCACAAATTCAAGACTACTTGAATTCTGGAGGCGTTGTAATCAACAACAATACAGAAAAGAAAAAAATACCGGTAACTATATATGCCGAAAGCACTCCCAACCCAAGCGTAATAAAGTTTGTGGCTAATAAAAAATTAGTTCAAGGTGTGTTTGAATTCAGGTCTATAGATGAGGCTGCATATTCACCACTGGCTTCAGAACTTTTCAATTTCTCTTTTGTTAAGTCAGTATTTTTTGATGAAAATTATGTGTCTATTACCAAATACGATGTTGCAGATTGGGATGATATTACAATGCAACTGAGAGAATTCCTTAAGAATTACCTCGAAAATGGTAAAATTATTATCTCCGAAAATGCGCCACAAAAGATTAAGCAATCCGAAGATAAACTAGAACAGGAGTTTGAATTATTAGACGAAACCTCAAAAGAAATAATCAATATTTTAAATGAATATGTCAAACCGGCTGTTGCCAGTGATGGAGGTAATATTGAATTTAAATCTTATGATGCTAATACTAAAGTTGTTAAAGTGATCCTGCAAGGTGCTTGTAGCGGTTGTCCTTCATCTACATTCACTTTAAAAAATGGTATTGAGAACATGTTAAAAGAAATGCTAAAGGACAAAATAAGCAGTGTAGAAGCTATCAATGGATAGAATTTTCAGTTTAACAGGAAATCTTGCATTTTATCTGAACAAGACTATTATTTAAGAATAAGTAAACACTATATTCATTTGAATAATTCGTAAATTTAGAGTTCAAAATAATTTAAAAACCAAAAAACACTATTATGGCAGTATTAAAAGTAATTGAAGTATTAGCAAATTCAGACAAAAGTTGGGAAGACGCAACTAAAAATGCAGTAAAACAAGCATCAAAGACTGTAAAAAACATTAAATCGGTTTATGTACAAGATCAAAGTGCTATGGTAAGTGGAGATAATGTAACCGAATTTCGGGTGAACGTAAAATTGACCTTTGAAGTCAAGTAAAATTTAAGTTTAATTTAAAAAAGCGTCCTTAATTAGGACGCTTTTTTTATGCTTTATTGTTTACCTTTGAGTCATGACCAAATTACGTTTCATACTGTTTATTTCGTCAATAGTTCTTTATAATTGCAACAGTCAAACAACAGAAAACATGACTCACAAGTTCACCAATGACCTCATAAATGAAACCAGTCCATATCTACTTCAACATGCTCACAATCCGGTAAACTGGATGCCGTGGAATGAGAGATCTTTGTCTAAAGCAAAGGAAGAGAACAAACTTATTTTAATAAGTATTGGCTATGCTGCTTGCCACTGGTGTCACGTCATGGAACATGAAAGTTTTGAAGATACTTTGGTTGCACAAACTATGAACGCTAATTTTATTAATATAAAAGTAGACCGAGAGGAGCGACCTGATGTTGATCAAGTCTATATGAATGCCGTACAGTTAATGACCGGTCATGGCGGATGGCCCTTGAATGTTGTTGCTTTGCCGGATGGCAGACCTGTTTGGGGCGGAACTTATTTTAAAAAAGAACAATGGACAAATGTATTAGAACAACTAGCCGGTTTGTATGATAAAAATCCTGAAAAACTGATCGATTATGCCGAAAAACTGGAACAAGGCATAAAAAGTATGGACATGGTGGTTTTAAATACTGATAAACCTGATTTTAATCCTGAATTTATTAAGCAGATCGTTAAGGATTGGAGCCAAAGTTTTGACAGAAAAATGGGTGGACCAAATCGTGCACCAAAATTCATGTTACCAAACAATTATCAGTTTTTGCTGAGATATGCCTACCAAAATACTGATTCTGAATTACAAAAATATGTTGAGCTGACTTTGACTAAAATGGCTTTAGGTGGCTTGTATGATCAATTAGGCGGTGGCTTTTCCAGATATTCAGTAGACACAAAGTGGCATGTACCACATTTTGAAAAAATGCTTTATGACAATGCCCAGTTGGTCAGTTTATATTCCAACGCATATTTAGTCACCATAAATGAACTATATAAAAATGTGGTTATTGAAACACTGGATTTCATAAAAAATGAGTTGACTTCTCCTGAAGGTGTTTTTTATTCTTCTCTGGATGCTGATAGTTTGAACGAACATAACAAGTTAGAAGAAGGTGCTTTTTATGTTTGGAAAAAAACAGATCTGGAAAGATTATTAAAAGGCGATTATAAGCTTTTTGCAGAATATTATAACATTAATAATTTCGGATTCTGGGAGCATGATAATTACGTTTTAATTCGAAATAAGGAAGACGAACAATTTGCCAATGAACATAAAATAACAAGAGAAGATCTGAGATCAAAAATAAAGAAATGGAAAGAGATCCTTTTAAAGGAAAGAGATAAACGATCAAGACCAAGGCTGGACGATAAAACCCTGACATCCTGGAATGCTCTCATGCTAAAAGGTTATATAGATGCATACAGAGTTTTTGGTGATCCGGACTATTTAGAAATAGCTTTAAAAAACGCCAGATTTATTTCTAATCAACAAATCAATGAACAAGGTGGATTATTCAGAAACTATAAAAACGGTAAAAGCAGCATCAACGCTTACTTAATTGACTATGCTACAACGATAGATGCGTTTATGAGCATTTATCAGGTAACGTCAGAGGAAAAATGGCTTAATTTGGCTCGAGATCTGACCAATTATACTTTTGACAACTTTTTTGATGAATCCAGTAACATGTTCTTCTTTACATCTGTTCAGGATCCGGAATTAGTGACCAGAAATATTGAATTCAGGGATAATGTTATTCCTGCAAGCAACTCAATAATGGCAAAGAATCTATTTAGTCTGTCTCATTACTTTAATAATGCCAATTACCTGAAAACAGCCACTACAATGCTAAATAATATAAGTCCAGAGATGAAAACTTATGGCTCAGGCTTTTCTAATTGGTTGGATCTTATGATGAATTATACAAACGCTTTTTATGAAGTTGCTATAGTCGGTAAGGATGCCACACAATTAACAAAAGAAATCAGCAAGTTTTATATTCCAAATATTTTAATTGCGAGTAGTACCAAAAAGGGAGATACTCCTCTAATTAAGGATAGGTATATTGAAAATAAGACTTATATTTATGTCTGTGTTAATAATTCCTGTAAACTACCTGTGGATTCAGTAGAAAAGGCTCTACAACTATTATCCAAAAACTAGTGTAATGGTATTATAATTGTATAATAAACTTAAATAAATAATATTACTATGAAAATTAATTTAAATCTTTTTCTATTCCTTTTTTTAACCAGCATTGGCTATTCTCAACAAAATATAGCTTTTGCTGATGGGGCGTTTGATAGATCAAGCAGTTTTATAACTATTGGAAATGATAATAATGTTGATGTTGAAGGGTCTAAATATATCCAAGAGGATTTTGAAATGGCTGTCATATCTATATATTCAGGATATAAATTCAACGTAAAGTACAATGCCTATGATGATGAAATGGAGGTTCAGGGTAAGGATGATAAATCCTTTGCTTTAAATAAGGGCGAAAAAAACGCTGAAATTTCTTTTCTAAATGCAAATATTACCTATGGAATATTCGATTATATGGGTTCAGATGGTCAAGTAATTCCGGGATATTTTCAAAAATTAAATATAGGCGATGCTGTCTCTTTACTTAAAAAAGAGAAAATAATGTTTATTGAAGAAAAAGCTTCAAAAAC
>CBDUIO010000182.1:0-4956 GCA_965367355.1 uncultured Flavobacteriaceae bacterium | reverse complement strand
TAAATAAATCATGAAAAAATTATCATTATTATTAATAGGATTATTATTAGTTCCTGCTCTATTCACATCCTGTGACAGAGGAGACGATCCAAGTGGCGACGTAGTGTCAACCCCGGCATTTACTCTATTGAAAGAGTATATGGTACAAAACGATCTGGATATCAATCAAGTTGATACCCATCCAATTGGTCAAAAATTTGTAGTTGGAGCACCTGCTGCTGCAGATCTTCAAACATTTCTGGACACTTATTACATAATGGATATCAGAAGTAGTGCAGACTTCGTTACCGCTCATATTGAAGGAGCAAACAATGTAGCATTTACAGATATTTTAACTGATGCACCTAATGCCGGAAGTAAGCCTATTTTAGTTGTATGTTATTCCGGTCAAACAGCCTGTTATGCCACAGCTTTATTGCGTATGTATGGTTACCCAAGCACGAGAGCACTTAAATGGGGAATGTCTGGATGGAATCCTGATACAGCTGGATCTTGGAACAGTAAAATAGGTAGTAACCTTGCAGATGGACATAGCAATTGGACATATGAAGCAGCTCCAGCTAATTTGGTATTTGATGTTCCAACTATTTCTACGACTTTAACCAGTGGTGAAGCCATCCTGAGACAGCGTGTAGAAGCAGTTGTTGCAGCAGGATTTAGTCCTACTGTTACAGTAAGTGGGGCTGATGTACTTAATAATCCAGGACAATATTTTATTAATAATTTCTTTAATGAAACCGATTATTCTGGCCCATCTAGTTTTGGACATATAAATGGAGCATATAGAATCTTTCCATTAACTCTAAGTGATAATTCCATTTTAGGATTAGATCCGGCAGCAAATGCAAAAGTGGTTAATTATTGTTACACAGGACAAACTTCTGCTGTATTGACAGCTTGTTTAAGAGTTTTGGGTTACGATGCTTATACAATGTCTTTCGGTATGAATGGCATTTACAATACTAATCCAGCCTGGACAACAAACCAATGGGGAGGCGATTCAAACCCTAAAAATTTACCTATTGTTACTAATTAATTAGACCCTTAAAACAACAATATGAAAAGCATATATAAATTGCTCATTTTAGCACTGTTATTAAATGTAAATGCAGTGTTCTCCCAGGGTTGTGATATTGATGATCCCGCAAGCAGCAGTGCTGAAGGAAACACGCCAAATATTAAACTATTTGGATATATACAGCCACAATACGATTATAATTTTACAGATGGCAATCAAGCCAACACCATTAGATTTAAAAGAGCCAGATTAGGTGTTAGAGGAAGTGTGTTAAATGATTTCTCCTATTACTTTATGCTGGAAGCAAGTCCGTTTATTGGAGGGACTGCAGATACCTATTTAATGGATGCTTTTATTACTTATGAAGCTGATAACTGGGCACGAATTTCTGTAGGTACATTTAAACAACCTTTTAGTTTAGATGTAGCAACACCATGCCATATGATTAAAACCGTTGAACGTTCTGTAGTTGCTGATCAATTAGTGGCGCCTCAACGTGATTTTGGATTGGCGGTTTTTGGAGGTAACAAATTCAACAAGCTTAATTATTCAGTTGCCATTATGAATGGTACAGGTCTTAACCAAGGCGATAACAATACCAAAAAAGATGTTATGGGTAGAGCTACTTATAAAATCACTAACTATTTAACTGTAGGTGGTAGTTTTAGATTTGGTTATCCTATCCCAAATAATAACGTCAATGATCGTTCATCTTATGGTGGTGAATTGTTGTTAGAATTGGATAAACTAACCGTTCAAGCTGAATATATTTATGACGAAGGCGCTTACTTTGCCGGAGCTGCAGGTGGTTGTGGTACAACTCCAATTGCACTTGGTGAAAAAAGAGATGGTGCTTATATGTTAGCAACGTATGCTGTGAATGAAAAATTCGAGCCTGTGTTCAAATATGAATATTTTGACCCGGACATTGACTTAGCAGATAACATTGGTTATTTGGAGAGAATGACAATAGGGTTCAATTATTTTGTAAATGACAAAGTACGATTCCAATTAAACTATTTAGCTAATATTGAAACAATTGCCAATGTGGACAATGATCAATTATTAGCTCAGGTACAGATAAAGTTCTAATTTATTAATTGTTTTCACTGTATGAATTAAACTTAATTTTGAACTTAGGACCCTCTGGCGAAAGTTAGAGGGTTTTTTCTTTCCAATTTTGTTACCTTTGTACAAACAATTTATATATCATACAGTGATTACTCAGGAACTGATTTTAAGAGAAAAATTAGCCGATTATTATTCTGATGTCTTTGAAGATGAATTAATCGACGAAATAGTAAAAGTAGGTCATTTTGATAAGGTTAAAGGAGGAGAGATCTTAATTGATATTGGCTCAGAAATGACACACATTCCATTGATTCTGGATGGTGTTGTAAAAATTATTAGACAGGAAAAAGCTGGAGAGGAAATCGTCCTTTATTTTTTAGAACGTGGTGACACTTGTGCTATTAGTTTTGTAAACTGTATCAACAGGAAACAAAGCATGTTCAAAGGTGTTGTTGAGCGTGATATTGAGGCCATATTTATTCCAGTCGAGCACATTGATTCTTGGTTGGCGAAATATAAATCCTGGAGACATTTTATTATTGACAGTTATCATTTCAGATTGATAGAAATGGTAGAATCCATTGATAGTTTGGCATTCATGAATATGAGTGAACGATTAATGAAATATTTGACAGATAAAGTAAAGATAACCAATGATGTAGATCTTGAGATCACACACCAGGAAATTGCAAATGATATGAATTCATCAAGAGTTGTGATAACCAGAGTCATCAAACAATTACACGATGAAGGAAAGATATTTTCAACCCGAAATAAAATAAAAGTATTGGAATTCCATGAATAGGAATTTTTAAAAAAAAGAAAAGCCATTTTACAATGTAAAATGGCTTTTCTTTTTAAATGGAATGCGATATTTACATCGCCTTAAGTTCGCTTATTAAAGCTTGAATCATGGCTTTTGCATCTCCAAATAACATAGAGTTCTTAGAATTATAGAACAATTCGTTTTCAATTCCTGCATAACCAGGTTTCATACTACGTTTGTTTACAATGATATGTTTCGCTTTTTCAACATCTAATATTGGCATTCCATATATTGGACTTGAAGGATCATTATGAGCTGCCGGATTAACAACATCATTTGCTCCAACAACAAATACAACATCTGTATTTGGAAACTCAGAATTGATATCATCCATTTCAACCAACTTGTCATAATCTACGTTAGTTTCGGCTAACAGCACATTCATATGCCCCGGCATTCTTCCCGCCACTGGATGAATGGCATATTTTACTTCAATTCCTTTGCTTTCTAATAATTGTTCCAGCTCGTGAATAGCATGTTGTGCTTGTGCAACCGCTAAACCATATCCCGGAACAATAACAACTCTTTGCGCATAATTCATCAGTATTGCCACATCACTGACAGAAGCCTTTTTAATAGTTCCCGTAACTTTACTTCCGCCTTCTCCGCTTGCAGCAGCAGAACCTTCTCCAAATGCTCCGAAAATAACATTGGACAAGGGCCTGTTCATAGCTTTACACATAGCAAATGTCAAAATAGTTCCTGCAGAACCTACCAGAATACCTCCTGTCAGCATAACCATGTTCCCATAAAGAAAACCTCCAAAGGCTGCTGCCAATCCGGTAAATGAGTTTAATAATGAAATAACTACCGGCATGTCTGCTCCACCAATTGGTACAACAAATAATACACCATACAATAAGGCTGCAAAGAAAAGTATATACAAGTATAATTGATTATCAGTTCCACTTATAATCATGTAAGCGCCCGCGGCAAATAATGCTACTAAAAATAAATTATTGATCAAATTGTATTTGGGAAGTCTGATAGGCTTATTCATTGTACCGTTTAACTTAGCCCAGGCAATCATACTTCCTGAAAAAGAAACACTACCAATTATCATACCTGCAATAATGGTCAAAATTGATAATTGATCTCCAACATAATGATGAAATTCAATAAGACCTATTAAAGCTGCACTGGCTCCTCCCATACCATTAAATAGTGAAACCAGTTCCGGCATTTTGGTCATATCAACCTTTCTGGCTACAACCCATCCTATTATGGTTCCTATTATAATTGCAATAGCAATGAGAATATAAATTTGAGTACTAACTTCTCCCTGGTATAAAAATATGGTTCCAAAGATTGCTAAGGTCATACCTGCCGCAGCTATTAAATTTCCTCTTCTGGCTGTTTGAGGATTCCCAAGCATCTTTAAGCCTAATATGTAGGTAACCGATGCTATGATGTAAATAAATTCAAGACTAAATATATATTCCATTATTTTCTCTTTTTAAACATTTCTAACATGCGATCGGTTACAACAAATCCACCAACCACGTTTAAAGTCCCAAGTAATACTGCGACAAAGCCTAATGACAGGGCTAGAATATTGTCAGGGTCTGCTCCTAACATTACTAAAATAGCACCAATAATTACCACTCCATGTATGGCATTTGCACCAGACATTAAAGGCGTGTGCAATACTGCAGGTACATGACCTATTACTTCCACTCCAACGAATATCATCAGGATGACGATGTAGATCATTTGAAGATTATCACTTACAAAATTTATTAATTCAGTCATAGTTATTCAGTTTTTCCGTTATGTCTTATTTCTCCGTTGAATACAATTAAAGTTTCATCTGTGATCTCATCTTTTAAATCCCATTTGAATTCATTTCCTTCAGTCAGATGTATTATGAAATTGTATAGATTCTTTGCAAATAGATCACTGGCATTAGTAGATACGCTTTCCGGGGCAATGGTTGCTCCAAAAATTTTAACTCCATGCTTTATTACAGGTTTGTTTAATTTACTCAATTCGCAATTTCCTCCTTGAGCAGCTGCCAGATCGATTATGACAGCTCCGTTTT
>CBDUIO010000181.1:0-4963 GCA_965367355.1 uncultured Flavobacteriaceae bacterium | reverse complement strand
AAAGGAATTTTTGAAAAGGAGTACCAGCCAATCAACACTCCGAATAACAAAGGAATACTGATCTTTAATACTTTTGATACACGCTTGTCCAAGATCTTATTTTAAAAGATTGGTAGCTTCATCGGGGAAAACCAGGGAGGGTTTGAATATTTTAGCCTCTTCGATATCCATAAAGGCATAGGTAATTAAAATTAAAGTGTCGCCAACACTTACCTTTCTGGCAGCGGCACCATTTAATGTAATTTCACCACTGTTTCTTGGTCCGGGAATGACATAAGTTTCAAGCCTCTCACCATTATCATTATTTACAATCTGCACTTTTTCACCTTGAATGATATTAGCAGCGTCCATTAAATCTTCATCAATAGTAATACTGCCAATATAATTTAAATCGGCACCGGTACATTTTACCCTGTGAATTTTAGATTTTACAACTTGAATTTGCATGAGGCAAAGATATTAATTTAATGCGATATTGTCTATTAATCTTACATCGTCGGCATATACAGCAATAAACGCACGATATTTTTTATTTTTCGATTTTCTTTTAACTTCCTTTAGGGTATCAACATTTGCAATTCTAAAATATTCTAATTTCAAAAGATCATGATCTGCAAATTGTTTTTTAACCCATTTCGTTACATAAGCAGCACTTTTTGTGCCAAACTTTAATTTGGCAGTTTTTAGGGTTTTATAGATAAAAGGAGCTGCTTTTTTATAGTTTGGCTTTAATCTTATATTCCTTGAACTCATAGCTAAGCCGTTGGGTTCTCTATGAATTTTACAACCAATTATTTTGACCGGAATGTTAAAATTTTCAACAAGTTTTTTTATTATTTGTAATTGCTGGAAATCTTTTTCGCCAAAATAAGCATTAGTTGGTTTAACAATATGCAGCAATTCTTTTACTATGGTGCCAACACCATCAAAGTGCCCACCTCTAAATTCACCTTCCATTTCAAATTCCAGACCCCCAAAATTAAATTGTACTGCATTTACATTATCATCATAAATATCATCGATACTTGGCGCGAATACAATTATCTTCTTATCGACAGTCTTCAAAAGTTCTAAGTCCTTTTCTAAAGTTCTAGGGTATTTAAGCAGGTCATTTTTATTATTGAATTGTGTTGGATTTACAAAAATGCTTACAAATACTTCATCATTATCAGCCAATGCTTTTTTTACCAAAGACAAATGACCCTGGTGCAAAGCACCCATGGTTGGAACAAGACCAATGGTCTTATTTTCCTTCTTGAATGAGGGAATTAGCTTTTCTAGCTCTCGTTTTTTAGTAAATACTTTCACTTTAGTAAAAAATTAACAGGGTGTAAACTTAAATATAAAAGACTAATCTGCATAAAATTTTGTAATTTTGCATGTTTTTTATTCTGAAATTCTCAAAAGAAACCTAATTTATGAAAGATAAGAGGATATTGTATGTGTCATCAGAAGTAGTTCCATATTTACCAGAAACCGAAATTTCATCAATGTCTTTTGAGGCGCCAAGAATGGTCAATCAAAGTGGTGGGCAAATTAGAATTTTCATGCCCAGATACGGAAATATCAATGAAAGAAGACACCAGTTGCATGAAGTCATTCGCTTATCCGGAATAAACCTTGTAATTAATGATCTTGACATGCCGCTGATAATAAAAGTAGCGTCAATTCCTAAAGAAAGAATTCAAGTCTATTTTATTGATAATGAAGATTACTTCAAAAGAAAAGCCACATTGACAGATGAAAATGGTGAGCTATTCCCAGACAATGATGAACGTGCGATCTTCTTTGCAAAAGGGGTTATTGAAACTGTCAAGAAATTGAACTGGTCGCCGGATATTATTCATGTACATGGGTGGCTGGCATCATTATTACCATTGTATTTAAAAGAGTACTACAAAGGTGAACCATTATTTTCAGATAGTAAAATAGTTACTAGCATATACAATCAAGGCTTTGATGGGACGTTACATATGCAGATGATTGATAAAATTAAATTTGACAACATAGAAGAGGGCATAATAAATGTCCTTCAAAAACCTTCCTATATCAACTTAATGAAAATTGCTATTGATCATTCAGATGGGCTTATTATCGGTTCGGAAGAAATCCCTAAAGAGCTTGAAGATTATCTTAAAAAATGCAAAAAACCCGTTTTAAAATTCCAAAGCAAAGAAGAATTTGCAGAAAACTATAAAGAGTTTTACAGCACAAAATTAACAAGTTAATTTTTTAAAAAGAGAATGACGAAGATTTTAAATAGTATTAAAGCTATTGCCGTATTATTAGCTTTAATTTTGTCCTTTATTGCTTGTGACAAAGATTATGCTTCAATTGGAGTAGATGTAATTGGCAATAATAATTTTCAAACTAACAGCATTAGTTATCCTGTTATTTCATTTAATAATAAAGTAAAACCGGTACAGACTAATAATTTGACGTCTAACTTGTTAGGTGTTTATAATGACCCTGTTTATGGAATAACTTCTGCTAATTTATTAAGTCAGTTAAATTTAGCTACGGGTTCTCAAAACAGAACTTACGGAGTCAATATTAGACTGGATTCAATTGTTTTGACAATTCCTTACTTCTCCGGAGTGGATCCTGATGAGTCCACAGATGAAAATGGAAATACAAATTATGTTTTAGATTCTGTTTTTGGAAATCCCGATACGCCTTTAAAACTTTCAATTTATAAGAATAATTATTTTTTAAGGGATTATGATCCCAATACAGATTTTGTTCAGAACCAGAAATATTATTCCAGTGGAGAGACATCTGTTGGCAGCTCAATTGCGGTTTCTGAAATGGAATCGGAATTGATTTATCAAAGCGATTCTTTATTTTTTGATAAAAGTGAGATCATATTAACAACAAATAATTATTCTGATAGTGAAATTGAAGAAGAAATAACATCACGGTTAAAACCTGCTTTACGATTAAAACTTGACAGCCTGTTTTGGAAAGAAAACATAATTGATAAAATTGGAGAACCGGAACTTAGCAATACTAATAATTTTAAACAGTATTTTAGAGGACTTTATTTCAAAGTAGAAAGCAACGGTCTGGACTCACCAATGATTTTGTTGGATATAAGTTCATCAACTACAAATGTTACACTACATTTCACCAGTGTGGATGAATTTGAAGATGATGACAATGATGGCATTCCAAACGTAGCTGATGCCGATATGGATGGTGATGGTAATTTAGATGAAGACGTTTTAGATACAGATGGAGATGGAATAAAAGATGCATCTGATGCAGATGTAGATGGAGATGGAATTTTAGAAGACGATGTTTTAGATATTAATTTGGATGGCATAGATGATGAAGTAGTTGCAGTTAATCAAAATACAATCGTTCTAAATTTGAACGGTAATAGAGTCAATATATTTGATAACAGCCAATTCAATGCATCAATTTTAAATGAAATTGAGAATCCTAACACCATTCAAGGTGATGAAAAGTTATATTTAAAAGGAGGTCAGGGCTCAATGGCAGTAATTGATTTGTTTGGTGGTCCGGATTCAGCTGAATTTCTGGAGTTTAAATCTCATCAGGGAGAGTGGTTGATAAATGAGGCAAATTTGATCTTTTACGAAGATGAAACCTTAATAACAGGAGAAGACCATAGCAATGACAGGATATTTGTCTATGATGTAAATAACAATTTACCCCTTATTGATTACTTTAGAGATACGCAGTCAACCATAGATCCATTCAATTCCTTTATCAATCATTTAGGAAAAAGGTATACTGATGCCCAAGGGAATAATAAATTTAAGATTAGAATCACAGAACACATAAACAATATTCTATTAAAAGATTCCACAAATACCAAGCTTGGATTAACCATTTCAACCAATGTTAATTCATATGACACTTCAGAATTACTGGGAGTGACAGAAAGTGATAATGTTGAGGAAATTCCAACTGGAACTGTCCTTTCACCGAAAGGAACAGTATTACATGGAAATAATTCATCGGTTATCAATAAAAAAGTTAAATTAGAAATTTATTACACAGAACCAAACAACTAACATATGTGTGGAATAGTAGGATATATTGGCCATAGAGATGCTTATCCAATTATACTTGAAGGCTTAAAAAGACTGGAATATAGAGGTTATGATAGCGCAGGTATTGCGCTTTTTGATGGATCGGAAATACAACTTTCTAAGACCAAAGGAAAAGTAGCAGATTTACAGGATAAACTTGAAAAAGAAATATCAACAAGTGGAAATGTTGGAATTGGACATACTCGTTGGGCGACACATGGTGTTCCTAATGATGTTAATTCACACCCGCATTATTCAAATTCCGGTAATTTGGTTATTATTCATAACGGAATTATAGAAAACTACGATTCATTAAAACAGGAACTTCAAAAAAGGGGGTATGTTTTCAAATCAGATACAGACACAGAGGTGTTGATCAATCTTATTGAAGATGTAAAGAAAAATGAAAATGTAAAGCTGGGACAGGCAGTGCAAATCGCATTAAACCAAGTTGTAGGAGCCTACGCCATAGCTGTATTCGACATAAATAAACCGGATGAAATAATAGTTGCCAAGTTGGGTAGTCCGCTTGCTATTGGAGTTGGTGAAAATGAATTTTTTATTGCAAGTGATGCTTCACCTTTTCTGGAATATACAAAAACGGCCATTTATTTAGAAGATGAAGAAATGGCGATTGTAAGAAGGCACAAAGGTGTAAAGGTTCATAAAATAAAAGATGATTCGTTAGTTGACCCATATATTCAAGAGCTTAAAATGAACTTGGAGCAAATTGAAAAAGGCGGTTATGAGCATTTCATGCTTAAAGAAATTTATGAGCAGCCAGACGCAATACGAGACACTTATAGAGGAAGATTATCTGTTGAAAATGCCATTATTAAAATGTCTGGAGTAGAAGATAATATGAAAAAATTGCTCAATGCTAATCGCATCATAATTGTTGC
>CBDUIO010000180.1:0-5155 GCA_965367355.1 uncultured Flavobacteriaceae bacterium | reverse complement strand
ATCCTACAGCAAACCAAAGTGTAGGACTAAATGGAAATGCAAACAAACACAAACTTCCTATTAAGGCACCTATTAAAAAGAAGGGCTTTCTTCTTCCCCATCGTGGTGACCACGTTTTATCTGAAATAGCACCAATAATGGGCTGAACAATTAAACCTGTAACCGGACCAGCAAGGTTTAATATTGGTAATTCATCGTGATGGGCTCCCAAAAATGAAAAGATTGGATTAACTGCTGTTTGCTGCAGTCCGAAACTAAATTGAATTCCTAAGAATCCGACGTTCATATTAAAGATTTGCCAAAAGGATAGGCTTGGTTTTGTAAATTTCATAGTTGTAAATTGTTTAGTTAGTTACTGGTCATTTTAGTCCTGTTTCTGAATCATACTAATTGCGAAACCACCTCCAGGAGCTAGTTTTATACCCAAGCTGGATTCTTTAGTTATTTCCAATTCTTCAATAGTATAATCCTGTGGGTTGTCATTCCAATGGGCATTGGGACCATCTTTATACAGTTTTGCTTTATAGGTTTTCCCTTCATCCAGAAAATCGAAGGTAAGTTGTTGGGTTCGTTCATTCTCGTCAGTAATTCCACCCACAAACCAGTTTCCGCTTCCCTTTTCCTGCCTTGCTATGACCACAAAATCACCAATTTCACCATCAAGAACTTTGCTTTGTTGCCAATCTACGCCAACATCGGTGATAAATTGAAATGCAGGATGTACTTTGCCCCCAATCATATAATGTTCGGGCAGATCGCAGGCCATTTGAATTGGGCTGTAAATAACAACATATAATGCCAGTTGATGAGCCAGTGTCGTGTTTACCTGGTTGTCTTTTTTATATTCGTCAAATTTAATATTAAACACTCCGGGCGTGAAGTCAATGGGCCCTGACAACATTCTTGTGAAAACAACAACAGGCAAATGATCTGGTGGATTACCACCATCTGTTGCCCAGGCGTTAAATTCCTGACCTCTCAATCCTTCTCTGGAAATCGCATTAGGATATGTTCTGCGTTTCCCTGTATCTTTTATGGGCTCGTGGGCATTCACTGCAATTTTCTTTTTGGCAGTTTCTTCCAGAACCTTGTGATAGTGATTGACCATCCATTGTCCATGATGGTATTCTCCTTTAGGAATAATTTTACCTACATATCCTGTTTTAACTGAATTAATTCCGTTCTTCTTCATAAAATCATAAGCAACATCCATTTGCTTCTCATAGGTTAGTGGAGCAGCAGATGTTTCATGATGCATGATAACTTCCACACCTTTTTCATTAGCATAGCGCATCACCTCATCAAAATCATAATCAGGATATGGAGTCATAAAATCAAAAACACCTTCTCTGTCATTGCTTATCCATTTATCCCAACCTGTATTCCAACCTTCAACCAGTAATCCTTTAATACCATTTGCAGAGGCAAAATCAATATATTTTTTAGCATTTTCTGTAGTAGCACCATGTCTGGAGGTTCCTGCTTTTCCCAAAGTATATGTATTCATATCCTGACTTCCTTCCAGATCCCAGGTAGATTTGCCAATATGCATTTCCCACCAGATTCCAACATATTTCATGGGTGTAAAATAACTGACATCTCCAATTGAATTAGGGTCATTTAAATTCAAGATTAATTTAGATTCAACCAAGTCTCCGGCTCTTTCTGAAATTTGAACGGTTCTCCAGGGTGTGTTAAAAGGCACGGTCAATTTTGCCTTGCCACCCAATCTTTCCGAACCAACCAACTCACTGACCAAATTCAGATTTTCAGTGTCGACTTTTAGAGTCATTCCCGCATAATTTGTAAGATCTGCTTCGTGAAAACTTAAGTATAAACCACTATCTGTTTTCATGGTAACTGGCGTATTCACAGCATTTTCAGGAATATAAGTCGCACTTAAATTTGGGTGATTTCGTTTTGCAATCGCATCGATTTCTGATAACTTGGTTTCATTGTACAAATGCTCGTAAATATCCCAATCACCCGGAATCCACCAGGTTTTATGATCGCCAGTAAGGTTAAATTGAGTGTTTTCATCTGTGATCAATACCTCTTGTAGATTTTCCTGTTCGGGAAATTCAAATCTAAAACCGATACCATCATTAAAGGCTCTAAAACGAATGTTTAGTTTTCTTTTTAATTCTGAGGTTTCTTCAAGATTTACAAAAAGCTCATTGTAATTATTTCTGACCACTGATTGTTCTCCCCAGGGCATCTCCCATGTTTCATCAAAACCGGTTTTTGAAACACCTAGGATCTTAAAGTTATCTTTAAAAGAAGGCAGATCTTTAAAATCAAAGCTTAAATATGACGTATCAATCACAGTGCTATTTTTATGTTTAACCAAGTACAAAGGTTGACCGGAATTTGAAAGAGCAAATTCTATTGAGATAGAATTATCAGGTGAAAAAACTGAATTATTACTTGAATTAGGTTGACATGAAAAGAAAAGCATTAAAGACAAAAACATGCCTAATAACGAATGGATATTGTTATTCTTCATAATTTTTTATAAAAAATTATTTGGTAAAAATTCTACTTTGTAACAAGATAAGTTTTCAACTTATCAGGAACAGGTAATAAATATAATGAAATTATTGAACTAGTATGCTTAATACACTAATTGCCAAATCTAAAAAAGGGATAAAAATCAATAGTTTGCCTGTATTTCATGAAATCAGTAAAAAATACTATCTCAGTATCAAGAAACTTTAGACTTTTAAAGACCCAGTTTATCTGCTACGAAATGACCTATTTTTTTACCTTGATCTAATCCGTTATCGATGGCGGCTCTGTAATGAATGCCTCCGTATAACCTGCTTATCGCGGCTTCACTTGACGCGTCATAGAACGAATTAAAACTTCTCACAGGTAATCCATAAGGAACCTCTGTATCGTCATTAAAATAAAAATCATCTCCAAATATTTTGGTCAAAATTACAGATGATGCTCCAGATACAACGGAATGCCCACTGGTATATTCAGGAAAAGGAGGAGTTTGCAAAATTGGCAGCCAGTCAGGGTCTATATGCTGATTGATTACTGTTTCCGGTCTTATTAAATTACTGCTGTATTTTTCATCCCAGCAACTTATAAATGCATCTGCAATGGCAATGGATGTCATGGTATATGCATGAACTGTTTCTTCAACATTGGCGTTGGATTTTTTAGAAGCAATTTTGGTAATTCCTATCCAATGTGCACCGGGAGATATTTTCTTGGCGGCAAACATGAAATGTCCCCTTGTTACTGAAACAAAAGGATTACAATCCCAAAATCGTGCAATTTCTATTTCTTCAGTATCATCGCCATTTTCCGTTATTTTTTGACTCACATTATAAACCTCTAAAAGTTCTTCATAGAACTTAGATCCTTTCTCTAATGAAAACTCCGGATTTTTTGCAGGTTTGAATTGTTGAGCAAATTCTAATGTAAAGGGTCTTATTTTATTCCAATGAGGTTCTATTCCATCCATATATGATGGTGGCGTAGGTTGCCATCGAGACAGATCATCGGTATCTACAGTAAACTTTGGCATTGTTCGTGTCTGGTTGTAGTTGTCCTTATCCATCCAGGCTTTTATATGTTTAACTACAGATAAAGCATATTCTTTTGACCTTTCAAATTCATCTTCATTTTTTAGTTTCCAATCTGTGAATAAACTATCTTGTAGTGTTAGAAACTTATCTTCTGAGAAAATCAAACCTTTACTTATTTCCATATGAGCAATTAAGGCAGCTAATTCAATATTGACTTGCTGAGTTGAATCTGCTTTGGGAATAGGAGTATAGTCTTTAACCTTTCCATAGAGGCTTTTAAATTTTGAACTCTTTTGAACTAATATTTCATAAGCTGCAATATTGGGGTATACAAAAACTCTGCTCGCTACTGGAGGAGAAAAGATGTCATGAACCATAATGTCAACAACTTTGTCAACCGATTTATGAAATAAATCCGGAGTAACCTCAATAGGTTCAGCCGGTTTACTACAACTCACCAAGTAAAGTGAAATTAGGGATGTAAAAAGTATTTTGCTTATAAATTTCATCTTCATTTGTTCTTATTAATTGGGATTTATAATATAGGATTTACCATTATTTGATATTAATAGAAACGCATTATCGTTTAATTTAATAATTTTTCTGCCAATAAAATTTTTAGGCAATTTAAGATCGGCAATATTATTAAAAGTACCGTCTGCAAATTTAGTAAATATTCCTCCGGAATTGGATGTACTTTCACCAAGTTCAGTTACATAACTGTTATAATTTCCGGTATAAATTATATTGTTTTCATCCACATAGAAGTCCTCTATTGTACTTAACTGGACTTCTTTTGGTAACGGATTTGGACTAAAAGTTTGGCCATTATGGATATAAGCCATTGAACGCAATTCGGTTAGATATTTGGTTTCTAAGACATCCTCTTCATTTTTACCGGTTAAATCAAATACCGTTTCAACATTTGAAAACGATTTATAATCTACAAACTTCTTTTTTAGTGAAGGGATTTGCCCAACCAATTTATCTTTAGAAGCAAAAGGCACATATTTACCAAAATAATCATAAAAAATTAATTGATCAAGACGTTTGTTTCCATCAAAATCGTCTAAATATAGTTTTACCGGTTTAGCTTCTGATGCCTTCCACTTAAAATTCAAACCGGTATTACCCGCTAAAATATCCAGAAGGCCATCATTATTTAAATCGGTTATTTTTATAACATTCCACATACCACGGGTATTATCCAGGCCTAACTCCTTTGTTTTATTTTCAAATTTATCTTTACCATTGTAGGATAAAACGGTAACAGGCATCCAGTCTCCGGCAATGATTAATTCTACCTTCCCATCATTTTCAAGGTCTACCCATTTACTGTCAGTTATCATTCCCAAGCGGACTTTTTCTGCGATCTCAAAACTGTTTTGGCCTTTATTAATTAATATAAAACTATAAGGAGATAATCCATATGCTCCTGGAATAGAACGATTGCCGATAAAAAGATCTTCCAACCCATCTTTATTGTAATCATAACTGGAAACAGATCCTCCATTGGTTGCAATGAGCTTGGAAAAGAGTTTGGTGAAATTACCTGAACCGTCATTGATATAAACACGATCTTCCAGCATTGGATCACCTTCCTGAAAATCGTT
>CBDUIO010000179.1:0-5169 GCA_965367355.1 uncultured Flavobacteriaceae bacterium | reverse complement strand
CATCTAGTGCCTCATCATATTTTTCTTCTTTAATTAACCTTAAGAATTTTCTGGACCCGGTAACATTAGTGCGTTCCCCAACATTTATAAAATTACTTTCGGGAGTAACAACCAACGGTTCTAATCCTGATAGGGTAAGATACTTACAGTTGTTAGTTGTTGGTTGATGGTTACTGGACTCACTCATTACTTTTTAGATTTAAAATAGTTAATAAATCCATTGAGCAGTTTTTTGCAAATAATGATTTGTTCCAATATTTTTTCAAGTTCTACTTTTGATATATATTCTAAATCAAAAGCTAAAAAAAGTTGAGTTTCTAATTCATAAATCGAACCTTTGGAAACAAATAAGAAATGAATGGTTTCTTTATTAGTTCGTCTTCCCAAACCTTCTGCAATATTTGACGGTATAGAAACCGCACATCGTCTTATCTGATTTGTTAAAGCATACATTTCTTCATTAGGAAATGAAGCACTTATTACATACACTTCTTTTACAAGCATTCTTGTTGATTTCCAAACATCTAATTCTGTATAATTCATTTTCATTACAATCAACTAATAACTAAACACTAACAACTAATTTTCTAGGTTTATACTTGGAAGCAACATCAGCTATTGCTTTGATATGATTTGGATTTGTTCCGCAACAACCACCAATCACGTTAATGATTCCATCTTTTAGATAATCTTCAACTAGGTTCTCCATCTCTTCGGGAGATTGGTCATATTCTCCAAAGGCATTTGGCAAGCCTGCATTAGGATGTGCCGATGTATAAAATTGTGTTTTGCTTGATAAGCGTTGTACATATGGTTTCAATTGCTCTGCTCCAAGTGCACAGTTAAAGCCAACACTAAGCAATGGAATATGTGAAATTGAGGCTAAAAATGCCTCTACAGTTTGTCCGGATAATGTCCTGCCGGATGCATCGGTAATGGTTCCGGATACCATTATCGGAATATCGATATTTCGTTCTTCTTTAACCTCTTCTATAGCAAACAATGCTGCTTTGGCATTTAAGGTGTCAAAAATGGTTTCAACTAAAAGTAAATCCACTCCACCATCAATTAAAGCTTCTACTTGTTCTTTGTAAGATTTTCTTAATTCTTCAAATGTAATGGCTCTGTATTCTGGTTTATTAACATCAGGCGACAAACTTGCTGTTTTATTGGTTGGACCAATACTGCCTGCAACAAATCTCGGTTTATCTGGATTTTTTAAAGTAAATTCCTCAGCTACTTTTTTAGCAATTTTAGCCGATTCAAAATTTAGTTCATAAACCAGATCCTCCATATTATAATCTGCCATGGCGACAGATGTCCCTGAAAATGTATTAGTTTCGATGATATCTGCCCCAGCTTCTAAATACTTTTTATGTATCTCAGCTATTGCTTCAGGCTGTGTAAGGGATAACAGATCATTATTCCCTTTTAAAGAAGTTGGATAATCCTTAAACCTTTCACCTCTATAATCTTCTTCATTGAAATTATATTGCTGAAGCATAGTGCCCATGGCTCCATCCAATACTAATATTCGTTTTTGTATTACTTTTCTAATATCACTCATCATTAATCAATTCTAGCTCAATACAAATTATTGTAAATGGATACCGCACTCTCTATTAACCAATACTTTAGTTGGATCAAAATAAGTTGAATTTTTTGGCAAATTATTTTGTTTCAGATAGTCATCTAAGTCTTCGTCTGACCAGTAATAAAACGGACTTACCTTCAGTATGCCTTCTTTACTAAAACTTAAAATATCTTTCGAGTTCCTTAAGGTAGTTTGCCTATCCCTAATATTCGTAAACCATAATGCAGGATTATGTTTTCTAAGGGCTCTTCTAAATGGTTCAAGCTTAACAATCTCTGAAAAATCTACGTGTTTAGGATTTTCTAAAGTCGGTACTCCTATTAGTGACTGCAGATATGCAGCACTGATTAAAGGTGTGTATACATGTATATTAAGACTGAATCTTTTAATTAAATAATTAGCATGTTTATAAGTTTCCGGAGTATTAAATCCTGTATCGCACCAAACCACATCTATATTTTTAGCCTTTTTGTGAAATGTACTTAACAAGACTGCCGAATACGTTCCAAAACTAGTTGTTACAATCCGTTTTTCGGTTAAGGTTAAAGCCCAATCAATTATTTCATCTGGTGATTTATGCCTTAAAATTTTGTTAGCCTCTTTTAGTTCAATTTGTAACATTATATTGTTATTAGTTTAGTGCCTGGTTTAAATCGCTAATAATATCGTCAACATTTTCAAGTCCTACAGATATTCTAACCAATCCATCGGTAATTCCCACTTCAAGTCTTTCTTGTTCTGATAATTTACTATGCGTTGTAGAAGCCGGATGCGTTACAATAGTTCTGGTATCCCCCAAATTTGCAGATAATGAGCACAACCGAATTTTATTTAAAAAATTTCTACCTGCTTCTAAGCCTCCTTTTGTGTCAAAAGCGACTATATTACCTCCTTGCTTCATTTGTTTTTTAGCAATTAAGTGTTCAGGATGCGAAGTTAAAAAAGGATATTTTACTAAGCTAATTTTATTATGATTTTCTAAAAACTCTGCAACTTTTGTTGCATTACTGCAATGCTTATCCACTCTTACAGCTAAAGTTTCCAAACTTTTTGACAAAACCCAGGCATTGAAAGGCGATAGTGCAGGTCCAGTATTTCTGGAAAATAAATATATTTCATGGATTAAGTCTGATTTTCCAACTGTAACACCACCCAGGACTCTTCCTTGTCCGTCAATTAGCTTAGTAGCAGAATGAATAACCAGATCTGCCCCAAATTCTATTGGATTCTGAAGATAAGGTGTTGCGAAACAATTATCAACAACAAAAATTAAATTATGCTTTTTGGCAATTTCCCCTAGAATCTCAAGATCCAGAATATCGACTGCGGGATTTGTAGGACTTTCGGCATATAATATTTTAGTATTTGATTGAATCAAACTTTCAATTCTATCAATTTCATTAATTTTAAAATAACTGGTAGAAATATCCCATTTTGGGAAAAATTTGGTAAAAAGAGAATGTGTTGATCCAAATACCGATCTTGAAGACACAATATGATCTCCGGCATTCAATAAGGCTGCAAATGTTGAAAATACTGCCGACATACCAGTCGCGAATGCATAACCGGATTCTGCTCCTTCCATATTACAAATCTTTTCTACAAATTCTGATGTATTTGGATTAGAAAACCGACTGTAAATATTCCGCTCTTTTTCTTCAGCAAAAGAAGCGCGCATGTCTTCTGCATCTTCAAAAATAAAACTTGACGATAAATACAAAGGACTTGAATGTTCCAAAAACTGAGAACGTTCAATTTGAGTCCTTATGGCATCCGTTTCAAATTTTTTAGAATCCATACAATCTAAATTGCTTTTTTTAGTATCAACTCATTTGCTTTTTCTTTTTGAAAAATAGGTTTAAGCAAATTATTCAATTGGTTAAACTCAATTAAAAACGCATCATGACCATGTATTGATTTAATTTCTCCAATGGTTACATTGTCTTTTACAGATTTAATGTCAACATAGGTTTTCCAATTCTCATCTGCTTTAAAGAACAGATCAGAATTAATCGTTATTATATGAATATTCGATTGAATTGACTTAACTACATCTAAGAATTCCTTTTGTCCTTCAGTAATATCGATTGTTTTTAAAATCTGATTCATCATTTTGTAAGCAGATAATTGAAATCTGTCATTTAGTGCATTCCCATGATAATCTAACCAACTTTCAATATTGAAATATTGATCATCCTTTAAAGTCCGATTGAATTTTTGTGCCAACGATTCCGGAGTTCTATATAAGGTCATAGCATGCATTCTTGCATCTTGCAGTCCTTGAATTGAATTGTTTAAAATATTGTCTTGAATAAAGCAATTAGCAATTATCCAGTCTGTTGATTTCCAGTCGGCAGCTACAGGGATCAAATGCTCAATTAAGGCTGGTCTTAAAACTGCTAATTCCCATGCCAGTCCACCTCCAACGGAACCTCCGATGGCGGCGTAAAGCCTATTCACATTTAACTTCTCCAGTCCTATTGCAAAAATTTCAGCAATATCTTTAGCGGAAAAATCTTGATAATTTTCAATTAAACTAGCGCTTGTTCCATCAAATCCGTTCCCTGGAATATTAAACGACAAAACCGAATAGGAATTGGTATCAATCACTTTATCTTCGCCAATTAAGCTAGTCCACCAACCGTTTTCTCCTGATACATTAGAATTTCCTGTCAATGCATGATTCACCAAAACAACTGGAGCTTCATTCAAATCTTTGCCAAAGACCTGGTAAGACAACCTAATGTGGGCTGACTTACCATTCTTTGTTCTGTAATCAGGAATATTTATGTATTGTAATCCTTTCATTTAAACTAATATTGTTGATTTTACAACTTGGAATGCTTCTTTTAAGTCTGATTTAAGATCTTCTATATTCTCAATTCCAACAGATAATCTGATCAAATCCTTTGTGACTCCTGTTGATTCCTGAGCTTCATCACTCAATTGCTGATGTGTTGTACTTGCCGGATGAATAATTAATGACTTCGTATCTCCAATATTCGCTAAAAGAGAAAATAGTTTAGTTGTATCGGCTATTTTTTTAGCCGATTCATAACCTCCCTTAACCCCAAAAGTCACTATTCCGCTTTGGCCGTTTGGCAAATATTTTTCAGCTAAAGTTTTATATGGACTTGTTTCCAGTCCAGGATAATTCACCCAAACCACGTCTTCTTGTTTTTGCAACCATTTAGCTAATTCCAAAGCATTTTCGCTATGTTTTTTTATTCTCAATTCCAAGGTTTCCAGACCTTGAATGATCTGAAATGCATTAAAAGGACTTAAGGCTCCTCCATAATCACGTAACCCTTCGATTCTTACTTTAGCAATAAACGCGGCGGCTTCCAGTGCTTCGCTGTAAACCAATCCATGATATCCTGCTGAAGGTTCAGTAAATTCAGGGAATTTACCATTTGCCCAGTCAAAAGTTCCTGCATCTATGATCACACCACCAAGAGCCGTTCCATTTCCGTTGATGTACTTAGTTAAAGAATGAATAACGATATTTGCTCCGTATTCTATTGGATTTAACAAATATGGAGTTGCTACCGTATTATCTACAATTAAAGGGACTT
>CBDUIO010000178.1:0-5212 GCA_965367355.1 uncultured Flavobacteriaceae bacterium | reverse complement strand
TTTTAATCTCTCAAAATACTTCTCGAGATTACAACAAAGAATTTTAATCTCTCAAAATACTTCTCGAGATTACAATCTTTTGGATTTCACTGGTGCCTTCATAAATTTGAGTGATCTTCGCATCACGCATCAACCTTTCAACATGGTATTCTTTTACAAAGCCATTACCACCATGAATCTGCACTGCCTCTACAGATTGTTCCATTGCTACTTTTGACGCATATAGTTTGGCTATAGCACTAGAAACATCATAATTATTTCCTTGGTCTTTATCCCAAGCTGCTTTCATTACTAAGTGACGAGCTGCTTCTATTTCTGTATGCATATCTGCCAATTTAAATGCTATGGCCTGGTGATTAGCTATTTCTGTCCCAAATGCTTTTCGTTCCTTGGAATATTTTAAAGCCAGTTCATAGGCTCCGGAAGCAATTCCTAATGCCTGAGCAGCAATGCCTATTCGACCACCGGATAATGTTTTCATAGCAAACTTAAATCCAAATCCGTCCTCACCAATTCTATTTTCTTTCGGGACTTTTACATCATTAAACTGTAAAGTGTGTGTATCACTTCCCCGAATTCCTAACTTGTCTTCTTTTGGTCCTATTTCAAAACCGGGCAATCCTTTTTCAACAATAAAAGCATTAATTCCTTTATGTCCTTTTTCTCGATGGGTCTGCGCCATTACTAAATATATATCTGCTCGACCTCCGTTTGTTATCCAGTTTTTTGTCCCGTTAATTATATAATGATCATCCTTCTCAATAGCTGTTGTTTTTTGCGATGTCGCATCACTACCGGCTTCCGGTTCACTTAAACAAAACGCACCAATTAACTCTCCGGTTGCAAGTTTGGTTAAGTATTTTTGTTTTTGATCTTCATTACCATATTTCTGTAATCCATAACAAACCAGTGAATTGTTCACAGACACGATTACAGATGCAGAAGCATCAATTTTTGATAATTCTTCCATAATAAGGACATACGATATGGTATCCATCCCGCTTCCTCCATATTTTGGATCAACCATGATTCCCATAAATCCTAATTGAGCCATTTTTTTAACTAAATCGTCAGGAAAAACCTGTTTGTTGTCCCTTTCAATCACTCCCGGAAGGAGTTCGGTTTGAGCGAAATCACGAGCCGCGTCACGAATCATTAAGTGTTCTTCGGTAAGATTAAAATCCATAGTGTGAATTAATTATTGATATGATAATAAATATATCCAAAGATAAGTTTTAATTAATATTTTTTCAATAAGGATTGCTATTTTTACAGAATATGTTAAAAAACAAATACAAAGTAATTGGAGTTATGTCTGGGACGTCATTAGATGGCATTGATCTGGCTTATGTTACTTTTGAGTTTGATAAGGTTTGGCAATTTAATATTGAATTAGCAGAAACGCTGGAGTACGATACTAAATGGTTAAAAATATTACAAAATTTAACATCAAATTCTATTGAACAACTCCAAACTATTGATGTCAATTATACCCTTTATTTGGCTCAAGTAATCAAAGAATTTATAAAAAAGAATCAAATTGTTCACATCGATGCTATCTGTTCTCATGGTCATACAGCTTTGCATGAACCCTCAAAAGGATTGACCTATCAAATTGGTAATAAAAATCTTTTATCAAAAGATTTAAATCTTACTGTAATATGTGATTTTAGAGTTCAGGATGTGGAATTAGGAGGACAAGGTGCTCCTTTAGTGCCTATTGGAGATCGCTTGTTATTTGCTGAATATGATTTTTGTTTAAACCTTGGAGGATTTGCAAATATTTCAACTGAAAAAGAAGGAAAGCGCATAGCCTATGACATTTGTGCTGTAAATACCGTTTTGAATCATTATTCAGAGTTATTAGGTTATAAATATGATGATAAAGGAAAAATTGCTTCAAAAGGTAACGTGAACGAAAAATTGCTAAATGAATTGAACAGCCTCGATTTTTTTCATCAAACATTTCCGAAGTCCTTGGGCATTGAATGGGTGAAAAAAGAAATATTTCCGATAATTGATAATTATCATATAAATCCTCAAGATGTTTTGCGAACATTTGCCGAACATATTGCATTTCAAATTTCCAGAGAATTAATTGGAAATGACAAGGAAACAGTCTTGATAACTGGTGGCGGTGCTTATAATTTGTTTTTAATTGAACGAATTAAAAGCATGACAAATAAAAGAATTGTAAGACCAAATGAACTGATAATTAATTACAAAGAAGCAATGATATTTGGATTATTAGGGGTGCTTAAATTAAGAGGTGAAGTTAATTGTTTAAGCAGTGTTACCGGGGCAAAACAGGACCATAGTAGTGGTGTAGTGTTTCGTCCTTAAAATTGTTGGAAATTTAAGTTAATGCTCCTTTAGTTTTTTATCTTTGTTACATGTTAATTCTAACAAATCAATGAAAGATTTACTTCATAAATACGAGAATAAAGACCCCGAAATTGTATTTAATTGGAAAGACCCGGAAACAGAAGCAGAAGGATGGACAGTAATTAACTCCTTAAGAGGAGGAGCAGCTGGTGGTGGTACAAGAATGCGTGAAGGTTTGGACATGAATGAAGTTCTGTCATTGGCCAAAACTATGGAAGTTAAATTCACGGTCTCAGGACCTCCAATTGGTGGAGCAAAATCGGGAATTAATTTTGATCCAAAGGATCCCAGGAAAAAAGGAGTTTTAGAAAGATGGTATAGAGCGGTTTCACCTTTGCTAAAAAGCTATTATGGCACTGGAGGTGATTTGAATGTTGATGAGATCTATGAAGTTATTCCTATTACGGAAGAATCCGGAGTGTGGCACCCACAGGAAGGCGTTTTTAATGGTCATTTTAAACCAACTGAAGCCGATAAAATAAATAGAATAGGTCAATTAAGACAAGGCGTGATCAAAGTCATTGAAAACCCTAATTATTCACCAGATGTCACCCGAAAATATACAGTGGCGGATATGATTACAGGATATGGGGTTAGCGAAGCAGTTAAACACTACTATGGTATATATGGTGGAAATGTGGCCGGTAAAAAAGCTATTGTTCAGGGATTTGGTAATGTTGGTTCGGCTGCAGCTTTTTATTTGGCTCAAATGGGTGTTAAGATTGTTGGAATTATTGACAGGGTTGGTGGTGTTATTAATGAAAATGGCTTTTCAGAAGAAGAAATTAAAAAATTCTTTTTAAATAAAGATGGTAATGCATTAAAGGCAGATAATATGCTTTCGTTTGATGAAATGAATCGCAGAATATGGTCTTTAAAAGCAGAAATATTTGCTCCTTGTGCTGCTTCACGCTTAATTACACAAGATCAGATAAGCCAACTTATAAATTCTGGATTAGAAGTTATATCTTGTGGAGCAAATGTTCCTTTTGCTGATAAAGAAATTTTCTTTGGCTCCATTATGGAATATACTGATGAGCGCGTAAGTTTGATTCCCGATTTTATTTCCAATTGTGGAATGGCCAGAGTTTTTGCGTATTTTATGGAACGAAAAGTACAAATGACAGATGACGCAATTTTTGAGGATACGTCCAATGTGATAAAACATGCCATTCAAGATGTTTATAATAAAAATTCATCAAAAACCAATATAAGTAAAACCGCATTTGAAATTGCATTAAAACAACTAATTTAAAGTAAATAACAACTAAATAACCTATGGAAACCATCATCGTAATTGTATTTGTAGTTGGCTACCTGGCCATTACCCTTGAGCATAGTTTAAAAATCGATAAATTAATTCCTGCTTTGGTCATGATGGCTATAAGTTGGGCTTTGATTTCATTGGGAATTGATAGTTTTCCTAACTGGTTCGATTCTGCCAAGCATACACTTCTAGAAAATTTTGGGGCTTTTGGCCATGAAGAAAAAATGCATTTAATGGAAGAGACCTTATTGCATCATTTGGGTAAGACTGCAGAGATTTTGGTGTTCCTATTGGGTGCAATGACCATTGTTGAGATCATTGACTATTTTGACGGTTTCTCAACTATTAAAGGATATGTAAAGACTAAAAACAAAACGAGAATATTATGGATATTTTCATTTTTAGCCTTCATACTTTCTGCTATTATTGACAATCTTACAGCAACTATAGTATTAATTTCCATATTACAGAAAATAGTTAAAGATAGAAATGTTCGTCTTTGGTATGCCAGTTTAATCATAATTGCAGCTAACGCGGGTGGTGCATGGTCACCAATTGGAGATGTTACCACAACTATGCTTTGGATAGGTAAAAAAGTAACAACTGGTCATCTGATAGGATATTTATTATTACCATCTTTGGTATGTATGGTTATACCTTCATTTATTGCATCATTTCTACCTATATTTAAAGGGGAATTGGATACCGATCCTAATGAAATTGAAAAACCAAAAAGTAAATACAGTTCAATAATGCTGTACTTAGGCTTGAGTGCTATTGTTTCTGTACCAGTCTTTAAAACAGTTACTCATCTGCCTCCGTATGTGGGAATGATGCTTGCTCTTGGAGTGGTAGCTATTTTTGCAGAAATTTACAGTTCCTCAAAATTCAGTTTAACTGAATATAATACGGTAGAGGAGAGTGATGCGCATGCACATCATAGTCCTGTTCATGCATCCTTATCAAGGATTGAAATGCCAAGTATCTTGTTCTTTTTAGGAATTTTAATGGCAGTGGCAGCTTTGGAGTCCTTAGGGATCTTATTCGGATTTGCTAATTCCTTAAAAGAAACTATGCCTATGTTAGGTACTGAATTGCATCATACTGGTGTATCAGATCTTGTGATCATATTATTGGGTGTTGGTTCTGCAGTTATTGATAACGTGCCACTAGTTGCTGCTAGTTTAGGTATGTTCTCAGAACCTATGGATAATGAATTATGGCATTTTATTGCTTACTCTGCAGGAACAGGAGGAAGTATGCTTATTATTGGATCTGCAGCCGGAGTTGTGGCAATGGGAATGGAAAAAATAGACTTTTTCTGGTATTTAAGAAAGATATCCTGGTTAGCACTTGTGGGCTTTCTTGCCGGAACAGCAGTCTTCTTTTTTACAAGAACTTTATTTTAAACATACGTTACTTTCAAAAAGAGCGTTATTACAATATCAAAATTTAATTTATGTTAAGTATTTTAATACAAGATAATGCTCAAACAGGAGCAGATTTACTGAACGATACAGAACAAGTTGAAAAAACACTGTCCATTATTGAGTTGATCAG
>CBDUIO010000177.1:0-5265 GCA_965367355.1 uncultured Flavobacteriaceae bacterium | reverse complement strand
TTAATTTATTTCAGGGTCTTTTTATTTTTTATTGAGGTACTGAAACGAGTTCAGTACTGGTTAGCATAAGGATTTCAGCCTTAAGCTAACCGCATTTTTGTGAGCGAATAACTCTTCAGCTTCTGCCATTAATTCAATTGCTGGTCCAATGGTTTTAATACCTTCTTTGTTTAAATTCTGAAAGGTTATTTTCTTCACAAAACTATCTAAAGATACACCACTGTAGTTTTTCGCATAACCATTTGTTGGTAATGTGTGATTGGTTCCACTTGCATAATCACCAGCACTTTCACAACTATATTTTCCTAAAAATACAGAGCCAGCATTTGTGATTTTTTCTATATGATCTGATGCATCATCAGTGGCAAAAATTAAATGTTCCGGAGCATACAAATTACTGAATTCAACGCATTCATCAATCGAATTTAAAAGAATTGCTCTGCTGTTCTTTAATGCTTCAGTTGCAATTGCTTTACGAGGTAACTTATTTAATTGTCTTTCTAATTCAGTGATTGTTCTGCTGATGATTTCTTCATCATCTGATACCAAAATCACCTGACTATCTGCTCCATGTTCTGCCTGAGACAACAAATCGGCCGCAATAAACTCTGGATTACTGGTTTTATCAGCAATAACTAAAACTTCACTTGGTCCAGCAGGCATATCGATAGCAACTCCTTCTTGCTGGATTAATTCTTTAGCTTTGGTTACAAACTGGTTGCCTGGTCCGAAAATTTTATAAACCTGTGGTATGGTTTCCGTTCCATAAGCCATAGCTGCAATGGCTTGCGCACCTCCTACTTTATATATTTTTGTAATGCCTACCAGATTTGCTGTATATAATATGGCAGGATTGATCTTTCCTTCTTTATTTGGAGGGGTACATAAAATAACCTCTTTACAACCAGCTAGTTTTGCTGGAATACCTAACATCAAAATTGTGGAGAACAATGGAGCAGAACCACCAGGAATATATAACCCAACCTTTTCAATTCCGACAGATTGCCGCCAACATTTGACTCCTTTTGTGGTTTCTATGATCTTCTTTTCTTCTTTCTGTGAGGCGTGAAAGATTTCAATGTTTTGCTTCGCTAAATTGATAGCATCTTTTAAATCCTGACTGATTTGCTTGTTTGCAAATACAATTTCAGATTGAGTTACTTCGAAATTGCCTAAAACCACTTTGTCAAATTTTTCAGAATATTTCTTTAACGCTAAATCTTTGTTGACTTTGACATCTTTTAGAATGTTGACAACAACATCATCCAAGTCTTTTTGCTCTAAAGTTGGTCTCAGAGCTAATCCTTGCCATTCTGTTTTGTTTGGATACTTAATCACTTTCATTACAATACCATTTTATCAATTGGAACAATTAAAATACCTTCGGCTCCAGCGTTTTTTAATTCGTCAATACTATTCCAGAATTTGTCTTCATCAATTACAGAGTGCAGAGAACTCCAGCCTTCTTGCGCTAATGGCATGATAGTCGGACTTTTTAAAACAGGAAGAATTTTACTCACTTGTTCAATTTTATCATTAGGGACATTCATTAAAATATACCTGGTGTTTTTAGCACGAAGAACGGCTTGAATCCTGAAAAGGAATTTTTCTAAAATGGCTTCCTTTTCGGCATCTAGATTAATGTTTTTTGCCAAAACGGCTTCAGACCTAAGAATTACCTGAGTTTCTCGCAACCCGTTTTTAAACAACGTACTTCCAGAACTTACAATATCACAAATACCATCGGCTAATCCTATATTTGGTGAGATTTCCACAGATCCGGAGATAACATGAATTTCGGCATCAATGTCATTCTTTTTTAAGAAAGTATTTAAAGTATTAGGATAAGATGTAGCGATTTTTTTACCATTAAAATAATTTGCAGTATTGGATTCAACTCTTTTTGGTACAGCAAGTGATACCCTGCATTTGGCAAAACCCAATTTTTCAACGATTTCAAATTCTTTTTCTTTTTCAATCAAGATGTTCTCTCCAATAATGGCAATATCTACAACGCCATCTTCTATATATTGAGGGATATCAGAGTTTCGCAAATACAGAATTTCTAAAGGAAAGTTTCGTGCTGTGACTTTTAATTGGTCCTTACCATTATCTATTTTAATTCCGCAATCTTTTAAAAGACTTAAGGAATCTT
Organism: uncultured Flavobacteriaceae bacterium; assembly: GCA_965367355.1. GTDB lineage: Bacteria > Bacteroidota > Bacteroidia > Flavobacteriales > Flavobacteriaceae > Site-B1. The sequence continues at coordinate 3,110 of CBDUIO010000177.1, read as the reverse complement.
CATTTAGCCGACCACTTTTTTGAATTGCTATTTTTAATTTACTCATTTTATATTTTTGTTGTATCTGAGTAAAATCAATTTGGATAGAAATAAAAAATCCGTCTTGATTTTGCTCAGACGGATTTTTAAAATTTTATGTTCTAATTACACATATCAATTTCCTATCGCCTACGAGCAATGATGAGAATGATGATGATGTAATGTAATATTTGTCATTTATTTAATTAACAGGACAAACGTAGTGAGTATTTATTTAGTTACCAAATTTTTAATAAAATCTTAGCGGTTTTTTAGGAATTGATATTTTAAGTAAGTTTTATTTGAATTTAATTAATTAATGGGTTCAATTTTTCAAAATTTCTGACAAAAATCTAAAAATATTATTTAGCAATGATCTGAAAAATAAGGTCTTATTTGGAGTCGAATAATTTAAAAAAATATTATTCATTTATCCAAAAAAAAACTACTTAAAAGTTTTCAACTACAATTGTTATTAAAATTAAAATGATATTGTTTTATGAAGTTTTTTGTGTCTTATTTTTGTGCTAATCCTTTTAAATTTTAAAAATTAATAGCATTATGAGTAAAGACACTTTACTACAAGAAATTTACACGTATCAAGACGTATTAAATTCCTCCTTGGAGTATTTCAAAAACGATGAATTGGCTGCAACCACCTGGATCAATAAATATTGTTTAAAAGACAAGAACGGCAACTATTTAGAAAAAAATCCTGATGACATGCATCGCCGAATGGCTGATCAGTTTGGAAGAATAGAAAGTAAATATCTTATTAGTGAAGGCTCTAAGAATAATTTGTCCCAATATGGGAAAAAGAGAGCACCATTGACTACCGACAAAATTTATCAATTGTTCAAAGACTTTAAATATGTGATTCCTCAGGGAAGCGTCATGTATGGATTGGGAAATAACGAAGTTATTGCGTCCTTGTCCAATTGTATAGTAGTTCCATCGGTTCTGGATTCTTATGGCGGTGTTTGCTATACAGATCAGCAATTGGCACAATTGTTTAAAAGACGTTGTGGAGTAGGAGTGGACTTGTCGGAATTACGTCCAAAAGATGCCTCGGTATCCAATGCCGCAGGATCAACAACTGGAGCAGTCTCTTTTATGAATAGATTTTCTAATACCACGAGAGAAGTGGCTCAAAATGGCCGTCGTGGAGCTCTAATGCTAACTTTGGATGTTAAACATCCTGATATTGAAGACTTTGTAACAGTAAAACAAGATCTTACTAGAATTACAGGGGCTAATGTCTCTATTCGGTTATCCGATGAGTTCATGAATGCTGTTGTAAACAATGACAAATTCACCTTGCAATGGCCAATTGATAGTAAAGAACCTAAATATACAAGAGAGATAGAGGCAAAAGACCTTTGGAATAAAATAATTACTTGTGCACACAATACGGCAGAACCTGGATTGATTTTCTGGGACAGACAACATCATTATTCTACATCTTCTGTGTATCCTGAATTTAAGAACAGTTCAACAAATCCGTGTTCAGAGATTGCCATGCAGGGCGGTGATAGTTGTAGATTGATTGCTGTTAATTTATTCAGTTTTGTAGAAGAACCATTTACTAAAAAAGCTAAGTTCAATTATAAGAAATTCTATGAAGTAGTGTATGAAACGCAACGATTGATGGATGATCTGGTTGATCTGGAATTAGAAGCTGTAGAAAGGATTTTAGCTAAAATTGATGCCGATCCTGAACCGGATCACATAAAATATGCTGAAAGAGAAACCTGGAAGCTTTTAGCAGAAACAGGAAGAAAAGGAAGACGTACAGGATTGGGATTCACAGCATTGGCTGATGCAATTGCAGCCCTTGGAATTAAGTTTGATACAGATAAAGCACTATCTGTGGTAGATGAGGTCATGAAAACTAAAATGTCTGCTGAGTTTGACAGTAGTATTGATATGTCAATAACAAGAGGACAGTTTGAAGGGTTTAACAGAAATATAGAGGACACTTCTGAATTTGTGCAAATGATGAGTGAGGAATTCCCGGAAATGTACCTAAGAATGATGGAGAATGGTCGTAGAAATATTTCGATCAGTACAGTAGCACCTACGGGTTCATTGAGCATGTTAGCTCAGGTATCCTCGGGAATTGAGCCGGTGTTCATGCTGTCTTATGTAAGAAGACGAAAAGTAAATACCAGTGATGAAAATTCTAAAATTGATTTTGTAGATGATTTAGGTGACGCTTTTGAGGAGTTCACAGTATATCATAAAAATCTGGAAACCTGGATGAATACCACAGGTAAATCGGAAATTTCAGAAAGCCCATATACCGGAGCAACAGCATCAGAGATTGATTGGAGGAAGCGTGTAGAAATGCAGGCATTAGTCCAAAAATACACAACCCATTCCATCAGTTCTACAATAAATTTAGCATCGGATGTATCCGTTGATCTTGTTGGTGATATTTATGTGGATTCCTGGAAAAAAGGATTAAAAGGAATCACTGTGTACAGAGATGGTTCCCGAAGTGGAATTTTGGTTTCTGCAGATGACAAAAAACAAAAAGAACTAGAGAATAAATATGTAACCGAAACATTTGTTGCCAAGCGTCCTCATAGAATTGAAGCTGAAATAGTTCGGTTTCATAATGAATCTGAGAAATGGCTTGCTGTCATAGGTTTGGTTGAGGGTAGACCTTATGAAGTATTTACAGGAAAAATGAAAGATGCCTTTAACTTACCTCAATGGGTTGAAAAGGGATGGGTTTTAAAGAATAGAAATGATGATGGAACCTCAAGGTATGATTTCCAATACATAGATAGTGATGGTTACAAAACCACCATTGAAGGCTTATCACGATCTTTCAATAAGGAATTCTGGAACTATGCTAAACTTATATCCGGAGTGTTACGTCATGGAATGCCAATGCCTTATGTAGTTGACCTAATCCAAAATCTGAATTTATATGACGAGCATATCAATACCTGGAAAAATGGTGTGGCAAGAGCCTTGAAACGTTTTGTTCCGGCAGGTACCCAAGCAAAAGATAAAAAGTGTCCAAATTGCAGTGATCCGGAAGGATTGGTTTTTGAGGAAGGATGCTTAAAATGCAAAAGTTG
>CBDUIO010000176.1:0-5326 GCA_965367355.1 uncultured Flavobacteriaceae bacterium | reverse complement strand
ACAGCAGAAAATACATATGATAAATTAACAAAATTCTTCCCTGCAGTGGGTGCTATATTGCCAAATGCTTTTAGTGGTATTTCTGCTAGTAAGATAAAAGATAAGAAAAAAAGACTTGCAATAGTTGATAAACTGGAGAGAACAAGAGATCGTATTAAAAATAATTTAAAAGGTACACCAGAGTCTGAGATTAAAGCTTTAGAAGAAAAATTGGAAGAATTATTAACACTATAAAAAAATAATTGTGAGTAGTATTGGAGGTAAATTAAAAGAAGTAGAAAAAAGTGCTAAAAGAACACGTCAGATCTCAACCATTTTAGCGACCATTATGATAATTTTTATTGCCCTAAGTGCAGTATTGATAATTCTTGTTCAAAAGGCCAATGCCAACTTAGAAGCAGAAAAGCAAATAGTTGAAACCCAGAAAAAGCAATTGGAAGAACAAAATAAAGTTTTGGCACAAAAGGATTCTTTATTAACTTTTCAAAACGAACGATTAAGAGAGGTACAAGGAAAACTCGATAGTTATTGGGATAAGGCAGTGGCAACTAATAAAATAAACGCCTATGCCGATTATTTGGCTAAAGCGATTAATGGTGATGAGCATTATGATGATGCTCTTGCAAAAATGAATGAGCTAGCCAACAGGACCGGCTACGTACAAATAACAGATTCTAATGGAAGGCAATATCTTTCACCTATAAAAGAATTAGACTCTGATGTCACGTTTTACATAGCAAATACTGCAATGAGAGTAAGGTATGGCGTCATTGGTGATCCTAATTTTTCTAATACCTCACAAATAGGGAGTAAAGTAGTCAAGGTCAATGATGTTGTTAGGTTAGATTCTATCATAAAAACAGGCGGAGCCGAGTGGGGAAAAATTGGATTTGGTAGTTAATCAAAATTATCTTCTAATATAATTACATACCATAAGCGGTTAGAACAAGATTTCTGGAACCTCCGTTATTTCTATGCTCACAAAGATAAATTCCTTGCCATATCCCCAAATTTAATTTTCCATTTGTTATAGGTATGATTACAGAGCTGCTTAACAGTGATGCTTTTATATGGGCAGGCATATCATCTGATCCTTCGTAAGTATGTTTGTAATACGATCTATTTTCAGGCACCATTTCATTGAAATGACTTTCAAAATCTTCACGGACAGTTGAATCTGCATTTTCATTAATTGTTAAACTGGCAGACGTGTGCTTAATGAAAACCTGTAATTGGCCTATTTCTATTTGTTTTATTTCTGGAATAGAATTTATTACTTCAAAGGTTATCAAATAAAACCCTCTTTTGTAAGGCTTGAGTTTAATCTGTTTTTGAAAATATTTCATTATTCTAAGACTAAGTCTTTTGTTTCTTTTTCCTTGCTGCTGGAAAAAGAACATTGTTTAAAATGAGTCTGTAGCCGGGTGAAGTGGGATGCAGATCGAGTTCTGTTTTAGGGTCACCTACTCTATGAGTATAATCTTCGGGATCATGACCTCCATAAAATGTAAAAAACCCTTTACCTTTTATGCCATGAATGTATTTCGCTTCTCCGTTGGTTTTATTCTCACCCATTACTAATACATTAGACTTGATAAGATCCCGATCAAATGAAGTTGTTTGTCCCATAAATCCTTTTACCAATGCCGTATGATTTTGGCAAAGCATTGTTGGAACAGGATCCCACTTTGCAGAGAAATCCATAAGAGAAAAGTAATCTGTCATCTTTGGTATTCTTCTTTTATTTGTCATATCTATTGACGAAAATTCATATACCATTGGATTCCGTTCTAAAATATAATCTTTAAATGCAAATGTTCGGTTATAATCTATTTTATTTTGATAGTTTGGTGTACTTCCATCGCCGTCAAACATAGGTTCGCAAATATCAATTCCTTCGGCAGATAATGCTATATCAAAACTATCTGTTGCACTGCACATTGCAAACATAAATCCACCTCCAATGACGTAATCTCTAATTTTCAAGGCAACAGCCAACTTAGCTTCAGAAACTTTAGTATAGCCCAATTTACGTGCTAATTCTTCCGCATCTTTTTTCTCCTGAATATACCATGGTGATGTCCGATAGGCCCTATAGAATTTTCCATATTGACCCGTAAAATCCTCATGATGTAAATGAAGCCAATCGAAAAGAATTAAGCCATCATTTAACACTTCTTCGTCATAAACAGTTTCATAGGGAATCTCAGCATAAGTGAGCACCATGGTTACTGCATCATCCCATGGCTGTTTTCCCATTGGTGTATAGACGGCTATTTTAGGTGCTTTTTCCAAGACAACTGCTTCCATATTCTTACTTGGACTGCTTATTTCCTCCAGAATGGATTCTGCTTCAGAGGAAGAGATCACTTCAAAGGAAACGCCTCGTATCTGGCACTCACGTTTTATACTTTCCTCATCCGGAAGTAAAAATGATCCGCCTCTATAATTCAATAACCACTTTACTTTTATTTGTTTTTCCAAGGTCCAGAAAGTGATTCCATATGCTTTAAGATGATTGTCCTGAGTTTCAGCATCCATTGGAATCAGAATATAGGATGAGTAAGTCTGAGTTGAGAAAAACAAGAATAATATAACAATTAAAAAATTCTTCATAAAACGTAATATAATCAAAAAATAACTATCTAACTTTTAAATCGTTGCCAGAAAGTAAGTTTGCAATCCTTTTTGTTTCGGGGAATTGCTCAAGAATGATTTTAATAAACACCGTAATTGGAATTGCCATTATAAGACCTGGAATTCCCCAGAGAAAACCCCAAAACATAAGCATTACTAAAACTGTTATTATATTTATTGAAAACGATTTTCCCATAAATATTGGTTCCAATATACCTCCAAACAATACCTGAACTCCTGTTATTGTTAGAATAAAAAAGAATAACGTGCTTGTTGGATCCAACTCTACAAATGCAAATATTGATAATAATACTACTGAAATAAATGAGCCTACCATTTGAACAAAATTTATAATGAACACAAAAAGACCCCAAAATATTGGAAAACTAATATCGAAAAACAAACACGCAAGACCTGTCCCAATTCCTGTCAATAAACTAACAAAGAACTTAACTTTTATAAACGTAATGAGATCTTTTTCAATCTTCATAAAAGTTTTTATTGAGGCATATTTTTGTTTTAATATGGTATTATTTAAAACTTTATGCATATTAATTGATTCGGCCAAAAGAAGCACAACAAAAAATGCAACCATCAAAACCATGGTCAATGATCTTTGTAAAAAATCTACAGTAGACCCAAGGTTTTCCTTTTTTACAAATTGTGATATAATCTTTTTATCTTTTTGAATCTCTACACCAAAAACTTCTTCGATATAGAACATTAAATGTGTAATTTTATCCTCTGCTTTATCAAAAAAAGCAGTATCTGTCGACATAATTTGCCTGCTTGATAATTTTACCAATTCTGCTCCCAATCGTAAACCTGCAATTATTAATAAAACAATAACTACTATGCTCACAATTTTTGGAACTTTTCTCTTTGCCAACCATCGCATTAAAGGCAAAAACAGTAAGGCTATAAACATAGAGAACACAAGGGGTATGAAAATAAAGGAGAGTATTTTAAGCAGGTAAAATACTAAGGGAATGACTATAATTAACAATAATATGTTGGTTGTACGTGTTTGGTTTAACATAAATATTTCTTTCCTTTTTTAACAAAAATCAAAGTTAATTTAAAATATATGATAATGTAAACATATTAAGTCGACTTTAACTAAGTGTCAACCATTTAGTTGACAATGAAGAAGACCTTTCAAACCGTTGTGATAAATAAATATTGTAGCAATCTTCTTTTATGTATTATAAACGAATATTTCCAAGATGAAGTATAAAAAAGGGAATACAGTAACTCAATTTACAGTTCATTTGAGTTGTTGCCCGATTAATTGATTTATGGTATTAAATTGATCGGTAATATTTTTATTAAAACAGTAATTTTTATTAAAAGTCGCTTTTGCGTTTTTAGAATATGTTTCCCAGTCTGGCAAGACTCTAATAAGTGCATTTTGTAACGAATTTTCAAGCGAATTATCATAGTAAACACCATTGTAATTTTCAATCAATATATCACGAGAACCTGCAGTTTTGGTGCAAATCAAAGGCGTTCCTTCTCTTAAAGCCTCAATATTAACTAAACCAAAAGCTTCTTCAAAACTCGCAGACACATTAACCAAAACTTTAGAAAATTCATTGCCTATCTTTTCATTAGGTATATTGCCTAAAAAAATAACCTTGTCTGAAATTTTTAAGGACTTACATATCTGTTCTAATTTTGGTCTTAGAAAACCTGTCCCAATAATTTTTAATTTTAATGTCGGGAATTCCTTTAAACAATTGGAAAATTGCTGAAGTAAGCTTTCGTGCCCTTTTGATGGATTTAATCTACCAACAATAAGTATGGCATTTTCCCTTTCATCTTTTTTACGGTATAATATCGAGCTTGGCTTGATCAACAAGGGTAAAACGAAAATTTTATCTTTTTTAATGCCGAATTTATTAATCGAATCAATTTTAGTTCCTTCAGAATTTGTAAAAAAATGCGTATTCAATTTATAAACCAACTTTTTTCTTAATCTATAAAACTTAATTTTTAAACTATTGTGGCTATCTATTTCACGCTGCCTGGTCGTGGTATGGATGTATTCTATTCTATTTTTTACTCTTAACAAATATGAAGTGATTGACATTACTATTGCCGAACCAAAATTAGAAATACATAAAACAGGCTTGTATTTTATGATTAATTTTGAAAGAAAAATGAAATCTGAAAATTTGGTAGGTCTTTTACTTGGCCAAGAATAATAGTAGAGATGATCTGTATGTTCTGGTAAATCTGTTATAAGACCATCAAATATATAAACAACTTTAAATCCGTTCTTAACGAATTCATTTCCTAATTCTCTGTAATAATTAGAGACTGCATTACCAAAATTTGAAGTACTGATGATTATTGTTCTCATTCTAAGACAGTGCCAATGGCAAATGTATTAAAATGGCACATCATTTTCGTCTGTATCTTCAGTGGTACCAAAAGCATCGTCGGTCGAAGGAAAATTATCTGGTTTAAAGGTATCATCATTGGCAGCAGCGTTCATTTTTGAATGGAATTCCTGACTGGTAAAAGGCGTATCAAAATCATCCAAATTATCAAATTTACCTAAATGAGCAATGAATTTTAAACGAATGCTGTCCAAACCACCATTTCTGTGTTTAGCAACAATAAACTCAGCTTGACCTTCAGTAGGTGTTCTGTCTTCATCATCCCATTCTTCAATTTTATAATA
>CBDUIO010000175.1:0-5329 GCA_965367355.1 uncultured Flavobacteriaceae bacterium | reverse complement strand
AGGGTTGTTAATGGCGCCCTGGGGGGTCAATTTGTAAAAGCTGTAAAAGATTATTTGGAAGCCTGGGACAGTAACAGAGAAATCTAATTTCAGGCTAGCTTAATTTATTTATCTTTGACAGAAATAGTATGCAATGAAATTAAATCTTACCAAGCCCATTTGTTTTTTCGATCTGGAAACTACGGGGACCAATATTTCAAAGGACCGAATTGTTGAAATATCAATTCTCAAAGTATATCCTGATGGGAAAGAAGAAAGCAAAACTTGGTTAGTAAATCCGGAAATGAAAATTCCAAAGGAAGTAATTGCCATTCATGGCATTACAGATGAGGATGTAAAAGATAAACCTACATTTAAGGAAATAGCAAAAGAAATTCATAACTTTTTAAAAGATTCTGATCTTGGCGGATTTAACTCCAATAGATTTGACATTCCTATTTTAGCTGAAGAAATGCTTCGCGCCGACGTGGACTTTGATATGAAAAACAGAGTTTCTGTGGATGTGCAAACTATATTTCATAAGATGGAGCAACGCACTCTAAGCGCAGCGTATAAATTTTATTGTGATAAAAATCTGGATGAGGCACATAGTGCTGAAGCTGATACAAAAGCAACGTATCACGTCTTGAAAGCCCAACTGGAAAAGTATGATATACTTGAAAATGATACCAAATTTTTGGCAGAATTCAGTTCTAGAAAACAATATGCCGATTTTGCTGGATTTATTTCCTATAACAAAAAAGGTGAAGAATGTTTCGCTTTTGGAAAACACAAAAACAAACGGGTTGTTGATGTCATGGAAGATGAACCCGGTTATTTTGGGTGGTTGTTAAATGCCGATTTCCCTTTATATACCAAAAAAGTATTAACCGCTATTAAGCTTAGAAATTTTAATAATAAGTTAAGTTAAGATGAAACTCATTTGTATTGGAAGGAACTACACTAAGCATATCGAAGAATTAAATAGTGAAAAACCTTCAGATCCCGTTATTTTCTTAAAACCTGACACGGCTATTTTATTAAAAAATCAACCTTTTTTTATTCCCGATTTTTCTGATAATATTCATTATGAAGTTGAGATAATTATCAAAATAAACAAAGTTGGAAAGTATATCGATAAAAAATTTGCTCATAAATATTACGACGAAATTGGATTAGGTATAGATTTTACAGCTCGTGATCTTCAGAATCAATTAAAAGACAAAGGGTTGCCCTGGGAAAAATGTAAAGCCTTTGATGGATCGGCAGTTATAGGCAACTGGTTGCCAAAAACGCAGTTCAAGGATATAAACAACATAACATTTTCTCTTTTAAAAAATGATGAGGTTGTCCAAAATGGAAATACAGCCAATATGCTCTGGAAAATTGACGAAATTATAGAATATGTGTCAAAATATTTTACTTTAAAGATAGGAGATATTATCTTTACGGGAACTCCGGAAGGAGTTGGTAAGGTTTTTGCTAACGATAGACTAAAAGGACTAATAGAAAACAAAGAAATGTTTTCAATAACAGTAAAATAAATACATGGGACAATATTACAAACTTCATAGAGTACGCGAATTAGCAGATAATGACGAAGAATTTGTACAAGCTTTGGCACAAACATTTTTAGAGGAAGTTCCGGAGGATGCAGCTATTTTGGAACAATCCGTAAACGATGAAAATTATTTACAAACCTACCAGTCTGCACATAAAATGAAGCCTACAATAGATTTGTTTGAACTTGGTGTCCTTGAGGATTTAATAGAGGTCCAGGATTGGGGAAAATACGAACAAAGGAGTAAAGACATAAGTGATAAATTGCAAATTGTACTTACTGCAATCAAGAAAGCTGTTGATGAAATTAAAGCAGATTTCAATCTATAATTCTGTATGTTAGCTGAAATAATTACCATTGGTGACGAGATTCTCATTGGTCAAATTGTTGATACAAATTCAGCATTTATTTCAAAAGAACTTAATAAAATAGGTGTATCGGTTTATCAGATTACATCCATTCAGGATCACAAAAATCATATTCTCAATGCCTTAAAAGAAGCCGAAGACCGAGCAGACATTGTCATACTTACCGGTGGTTTGGGTCCTACAAAAGATGATATCACTAAACTTACCCTTGCGGAATATTTTAATGATAAATTAGTACAAAATGATGCTGTTCTAAAACACGTTGAGGAACTGTTTTATAAATATTTAGCAACGCCTATTTCAGATTTAAACAGAAAGCAGGCAATGGTTCCTTCAAGAGCCATCGTTATGCAAAACAATTTTGGGACCGCTCCAGGCATGTGGTTGGAACGAAATGAAAAGATCTTTGTTTCTCTTCCCGGAGTTCCTTATGAAATGAAGGCCCTTTTAAATAATGAAGTTATTCCTAGGCTTCAGGATAAATTTCATTTTCCATTTATACTGCATAGAACAGTTCTAACATACGGATTAGGCGAAAGTGCAATTGCCGAAAGACTTGATAAATGGGAAGATGCCTTGCCATCCTTTATTAAATTGGCCTATTTACCAAATTTGGGTCGTGTGAGATTAAGACTTTCGGCAAAAGGATTCAATAGGGAAGAAATTGAGGCCGAAATGGACAATCAAATAAACCAATTGTTAGCTCAGATAGAAGATATTTTTGTAGGGTTTGAGGAAGATGAATCCATAGAAGTTATAGTTGGTAAAAATTTGACAGAGCAGAGAAAAACCTTAGCAGTTGCCGAAAGTTGTACTGGTGGTAAAATTGCTGAACGCATTACTGCAAATGCAGGTGCATCAAATTACTTTAAGGGAGGTATTGTGAGTTATGCCACTGCAACCAAAGAGAATGTGCTCAAAGTATCAAAGGATCTTATTTCACAATATTCAGTTGTCAGTAGTCAGGTTGCCGAGGCTATGGCAAAAAATGCTCGGGAATTATTTAAGACTGATTATGCCATTTCAACTACCGGCAATGCAGGTCCAACGAAGGGAGATGCCGATGCTGAGGTTGGAACAGTATTTATTGCCATTGCAACTCCGGACACGATTTATTCTCAAGAATTTATGTTTGGGAAAGGTAGAATTAAAGTCATCAATAAAGCATCTAATAAAGCCTTTGAAATGTTACTTAAAGAAATTTTAAAAAATTGATAAATTTTAAGTTGGCATCATTCAAAGATTTTGTATATTTGCACCTCGTTTTTCAATAATAATATTTAAAGTTAAGAACAATGTCTAGAGTTTGTGAGCTTACAGGGAAAAAAGCAATGGTTGGGAATAACGTGTCTCACTCATTGAACAGAACTAAGCGTAAGTTTAACGCTAATCTTATCAAAAAGCGTTTTTATATTCCTGAAGAAGATAAATGGATAACTTTAAAAGTCGCCACTTCAACATTAAAGACTATCAATAAAATTGGTATCTCTGCTGCTTTGAAAGAGGCTAAAACTAAAGGATTTATAAAATAATTGCCTTAGAGGTTAAAAGTAAATACAATGGCTAAAAAAGGAAATAGAGTACAGGTAATTTTAGAATGCACAGAGCATAAGACATCTGGTCAGCCTGGTACTTCAAGATATATCACAACAAAAAATAAGAAGAACACTCCTGATAGATTAGAGATTAAGAAATTTAATCCTATCTTAAAGAAAATGACTGTTCATAAAGAAATTAAGTAATTAGAATTTTTCATTAAGAAAAATTTCAAAACGAATAATTAGGTCATGGCAAAGAAATCAGTAGCATCATTACAAACAGGATCAAAAAGATTAACAAAGGCTATAAAAATGGTTAAGTCTCCGAAATCTGGAGCTTACATGTTTGTTGAATCTATTATGGCACCAGAACTTGTAAATGATTGGATGAATAAAAAGTAGTTTATTGCTACATATAAATAAGCAGCTTTCAAATTTTTGAAAGCTGCTTTTGTTTTATATTTACATTTTCATGACAATATTTCATAGATTATCTTAAGGCAAGAAAATTGTTATGAGATATTGTAATAAATTAACATAATTGAATGAGTTTTTTCAAAAAAATATTTTCTTCAGAAAAAAAAGAAACTTTAGATAAAGGTTTGGAGAAATCCAACACAAGTTTTATTAATAAGCTAAGTAAAGCGGTTGCCGGAAAATCAAAAGTAGATGATGATGTCCTTGATAATTTGGAGGAAGTACTTGTATCAAGTGATGTTGGCGTTAATACAACACTAAAAATTATTGAAAGAATTGAAGAGCGGGTAGCAAAGGATAAATATCTTGGAACGGATGAGCTAAATAAGATTCTTCGTGAAGAAATAGCAGGATTGCTTTCAGAAACAAATTCAGGAGAAGAAACAGAATATACCATTCCGGAAGGTAAAAGACCTTACGTTATTATGGTGGTTGGCGTTAACGGTGTTGGAAAGACCACAACTATTGGTAAATTAGCTTATCAGTTTAAAAAACAAGGCTTAAAGGTTGTTTTAGGCGCTTCAGACACTTTTCGTGCTGCGGCAATAGACCAATTACAAATATGGGCAGATCGAGTAGGAGTGCCTATAGTAAAACAATCCATGGGAAGTGATCCAGCATCTGTGGCTTTTGATACTTTGCAAAGTGCTGTTTCAAGTGAAGCTGATGTTGTTATCATAGATACTGCGGGTCGATTGCACAACAAAGTTAACCTGATGAATGAGCTGACTAAAGTAAAGCGAGTCATGCAAAAGGTCATTGAGGATGCACCTAATGATGTGCTTTTGATTCTGGATGGCTCTACAGGTCAAAATGCCTTTGAGCAGGCAAAACAATTTACGGCAGCGACAGAAGTTACTTCCTTAGCGGTTACAAAATTAGATGGAACTGCTAAAGGAGGTGTGGTTATTGGTATATCTGATCAATTCCAGATTCCAGTGAAGTATATTGGTGTTGGTGAAGGTCTTGAAGATCTTCAGGTATTCAATAAATACGAATTCGTAGATTCTTTCTTTAAATAACTAATGATGGACATTGTCAGCCATGGCTTTAATATTTATCATGACCTGGTCATAAAATCAACTTTGAAGGAGGTTTTTGATGCCGTGTCAAAACCTGAACATCTTAATAATTGGTGGACACTTAAATGCACTGGGACTCCCGAATTGAATGCAGAATACAATTTTTATTTTGCGCCTGAGTATGATTGGTACGGAAAGTTAATCACGTGTCAGCCCAATCATGCCTTTTATATTAAAATGACAAAAACCAATGACGACGATTGGAATCCAACAACCTTTGGTTTTAATTTGGAACAAATAAAAGAAGGTGTTCAGGTAAGATTTTTTCATATCGACTGGCCGTTGTGTAATCATCATTTCAGACACTCTTCATTTTGTTGGGCC
>CBDUIO010000174.1:0-5342 GCA_965367355.1 uncultured Flavobacteriaceae bacterium | reverse complement strand
AAGTTCCACATTTCGACCATCTCCACTAATGACAAGTACATTTGGCAGATCATCGGCCAGATCCAGAGCACGATCCTTGTCTTTTTCTATTAATTTAACATTGAAATTATTGGCGCACAGATCTCTGGAAGTTTTAAACCCTATTTTACTGCCTCCTAAGATCATTACATTTTTAATGTTTTCTCTAACCATTCCGGAGATTTTATAAAGTTCATCCACACCTCCATGTGATGTAATAAAATAAACCTGATCTTTTTCTTCAAATACGGTATCTCCACGCGGAATAATGGAAAACTGCGTTCCGTAACGTTGAATGGCTATTGGAATAAAATGTATTTCCGGTAATAAGGTTCCTGCTTCTTTAACAGTCTTTCCCACAAAAGAGGCTGACTTTGATAATATTAATCCTACTAAAGTCAATGCTCCATCTTCAAACTGATAGGTGTCATTGAATCCCGATTGATTAAGCAGTAATTCTATTTCCTTCGCGGCAAGTGATTCCGGGGAAATGAGTTCATCAATTCCAAATTTCGTAAATTCTACTTCCTCCTTATAATTAATGAATTCGGTGTTGGATATTCTGGCAATGGTCCTCATGGCTCCTAATTGCTTTCCTATGACACAAGTCGTAATATTTGTAGTTTCAGAGGAGGTTACCGCTATTAAAAGGTCTGCGCTTCCAATACGCGCATCCTTCAGAACAGAGATTGAAGTCGCATCGCCTCTTATAACCCTTATATCCAGATGATTGTCTGCGTAGGCCAAACTCTCCTTGTCCGTGTCAATTAAAGTAATCTCCTGAGACTCGTAAGACAATAATTTTGCTAAATGAAATCCCACTTCACCTGCTCCCGCAATAATAATCTTCATTTGTTAAGTAGTTGTTTTTATCTGAATTAAATTCGCCAAAATTCTTACCTAATTAGGCTCATGGCGCATATCTTCATTTCATTAAAGCAGAACAAATATACTGTAAATTTCAGTATCGATTATTTAATTTTTTCATTTCTTTGCAGCAATTTCGAATACTTTAGAATCCAATTTAATCCATAAATTAAACCCTTTTGAGCAAAGTTAAACCTTATAAGAATAGTGATTCAACTAAAAAAGAACAGGTAACGGAAATGTTCGATACCATTTCTAAAGAATACGATAGTTTAAACCGTGTGATCTCCTTTGGAATCGACATAAAATGGCGAAATAATGTCGTAGATCTTGTGAAGGCAACCAATCCTGAGACTATTCTCGATATTGCCACAGGTACAGGAGATCTGGCCATAAGCCTTGTCAAGACCAACGCAAAAAAAATTGTAGGTTTAGATATTAGCAACGGAATGCTGGAAGTAGGGAGAAATAAGATCTCAAAGAAGAAACTAAATTCAACCATTGAAATGGTCTTGGGAGATTCTGAGAATTTACCTTTTGAAACGAATAGTTTCGATGCTGTTACAGTCGCTTTTGGAGTGCGTAATTTTGAACATCTGGAAAAAGGATTGTCTGAGATCCATCGTGTCCTCAAGCCTAATGGCATATTTGTAATTCTCGAAACATCTGTCCCCACCAGGACACCTTTTAAACAAGGATACAAATTCTACACTAAATTTATTCTTCCGGCAATTGGAAAATTATTTTCTAAAGACCGATCGGCTTATTCCTATTTAAGCGAATCTGCATCTTTGTTTCCTTTTGGAGAAGTACTGAACAATATTTTAAGACAAATTGGGTTTATAGATGTGAATGATCATCCTCAAACATTTGGAGTGGCAACAATTTATACTGCATCTAAATAAAACTATGAAATGCCCTGATACAGAAGTGAATACAAAAAAACTGTTCCCGGCATTGCATCTGATATATAAAAAATAAACATCAGCAGATGAAAAGACTTTTTGTTTTATTAACCCTACTCATGATTTCTCAAGCCTCTTATGCACAATTATTCAATAAAGAGAAGATAAAAAACCTTGAAAATTTTGACAAACAATTTTTATCATGGGGATATTTTTTGGGTTTAAACAGTTATGATTTCAATTTCGACTATTACGAAGACAGAAAAGATATTTTAGTGGACACGAATTTTGGCTTTAGTGTAGGATTGATAGGCAATATGAGGATCAATGATTATTTTGACATTCGCCTGGAACCCGGGTTATACGTAACTAAACGGAATTTAACCTATGATGAAAGTTATTTTGACGGGGTGGGATTCAACAATTCAGATCTTATTCGAGAAGTGAATTCAACTTACATTCATTTGCCTTTGCTGATTAAGGCTTCATCAAAGCGCATTAACAACATCAAACCTTTTATAGTGGGAGGAATTTCAACAGCTTTAAATCTTTCGAGTAATGAAAAAAATCCGGATGACAATGATAATGGTGAATTCAGGACCAAGTCTAATGTGTATTTTTATGAATTGGGTTTTGGAATAGACATTTATTTGTACTGGTTTAAATTTACGCCTTCCATACGAGGTGTATTTGGGTTAAATGATGAGCTTGTAAGGGATGAAGACCCCAACAGTCCCTGGACAGGAAATGTGACGACCATGAAAACACGAGGCGTATTCATTAATTTTACGTTTCAATAGTCCGTCGCTTAAACTCACTCAACAAGATGGCAGTTGCTGTTGCCACATTTAAACTTTCGGTCTTTTTATTTGGGTTAAAATGAGGAATGCTTAGTCTATTTGTGACAAATTCTTCAATATTTTGGTTAATCCCGTTGGCTTCGTTGCCAAGAATCAAAATCCCGTTTTGATCCAATTTAGATGCATAGACAGAATCACCGTCCATAAAAGCTCCGTAAACAGGACTTATTTGATTAGTGCTTAAATAGCCGTGAAGATCAGTATAGGTAATATTTACCCTGGTCAAACTTCCCATTGAAGCCTGAACAACTTTTGGATTAAACAGATCTACTGTCTTTAAATTACAAATAATATCCTGTATCCCAAACCAGTCGCACAAGCGTATTATGGTTCCAAGATTTCCGGGATCGTTTATATTGTCTAAAGCAAGAATAAGCCGACTTGTGTCAATTGGTTTTGGTTCCTGAATTCTAAAGGTTGCTAATGCCTTATTTGGTGTTGTTAAAAAGCTGATTTTTCTAAGCTCGGTTTCAGATATGATATTCTTTTTCGTCTCGGGTGCTTCAAACATATCTTCGACTGAATACAGCTGATCCAGTTTAAAATCAGATTCCAGGAATTCCTGAATAGATTTCCTGCCTTCAACTACAAAAAGTTGATATTTGATCCTGTACTTTTTTTTATCTAAACTCGTTATGATCTTGATCTGATTTTTACTTAACATGCAAAAAATTTATTTTTATTACTAAAGGTATTTATTATTTATGGTATAGTTTGTGTCTTACCTTTTAAAAACAGTAAATTTGGATGGTTTAATTTATTTTAAATACTGCTTGAAACACTCAGTTACAAAAATATCATTAATTCTGTTAACCTTAATGCTTCTAACAGCGTGCAACTCCGTAAAAAGGGTTGGAGAAAACGAGCATTTATTAACAGAAAATACTGTATTTGTCAATGGTAAAAAGAATAATACTGAAATCATTAAAAATTTGCTCTATCAAAAGCGAAACAGTAAAGTATTTGGTGTACCATTCAGACTTCACATTTACAATTGGGCAAAGCCCGATTATGATTCCATTTTAGACTATAAATTGCAGAATAAATTAAGCGAAAAATCTTTTGCTGAACAGCTATACTCCAAAAAACAGCTGGTAGAGTGGAACAATTATAAAAAAGGGTTTAATAACTGGTTAAAATCCACAGGTGAACCGCCAACAATTTACGATGAAACTAAAACTGAAAAATCCTTAGAAAGACTCAAAGGCTATTTCATCAATAATGGCTGGTTCAATGCAAAAACAAGTTATAATTTTAAAGAAGTAGACACTCTTAAAGCCGGTGTTGAGTACAATATCAATACAGGCACTGCTTTTTTAATAGACACTATAAAGACAAAAATAGCTTCACCACAAATTGATTCAATATACAGGACCTTTAAAGACAAATCATTTATAATTAAAGGTGAACAATACAAAACAACTAATTTTGAACTGGAGCAAGACCGAATCACCAGTAATCTAAGAAATTCAGGATTCTTTAATTTCAATCAGGATTATGTGTTCTTTGAAATGGATACCATTGGAACCAACAAAAAGGTTAATGTTGAAGTACAAATTCAAAACAGGATCATCAGAAATGAAGATTCGGTCATCAGGAGACCCTTTAAGCTCTATAAGATCAAAGCCGTAAATATTTTTACAGATGACACTTATGACAACCGCGACAAGGTCATTAAGGATTCAACTTTTTTCCAGGGATATAATCTGTACAGTTATGATAAGATACGTTATAAACCAAAAGCACTTACAGATGCGGTTTTTATTACACCAAATGCCATATTCAGGGATATTGACAGGACCAGAACCTACAGGCATATAAGTGATCTGAGAACCTTTAAGTATCCCAATATTGAATATATTGAAGCAGATAGTACCAGTTTAATTGCCAATGTATTTTTAAAACCCAGAAAAAAATATTCGGTTGGATTTGATTTTGACATTTCACAAAGCAACATCCAAACCATAGGATTTTCATTTAGTACTTCTGTGCTGGCAAGAAATATTTTTAAAGGAGCAGAGACTTTGGAAATGTCGGCTATTGGGTCCATTGGTGCATCTAAAGATGCATCCGATTCAAATGACCAATTTTTTGATATAACCGAAATAGGCGCTAATCTCAAATTAACTATTCCGCGTTTATTCTTTCCTTTGAAAACAGAAAAGATCATCCCTAAATTCATGTCGCCAACAACCAGAATCAGTGTTGGTGCGACCGGGCAAAGAAATATTGGTTTGGACAAACAGACGGTCAATGGCATATTTAATTATAAATGGACGCCAAAAACAAGCATTACAAACAGAATGGACCTTTTCAATATTCAGTTTGTAAAAAATTTAAATACAGCCAATTATTTCGGGGTCTATCAAAATTCGTTTTCGAGTTTAGAAAGCATTGCTCTGGATGATTATAACACCCCTGCTACATATATAACAACAGAAGAGGACGGTACGCTATCACTGGACCAGAATCAAGCGGATGATTTTATAAGTCTTGTGTTGAATGATGCGGGCTTTGAAACATCCAATCCCGATGAATATAAAACCGTTAGTTATATTAAAGAACGTAAAGACAGATTAACAGAAGACAACTTAATTCTGGCAACCAATTTCAGTTTTGTGAAAGACAAGCGAGAAAATCTTTTCGATAGGGAATTTTCAATATTCAGGGTAAAACTGGAATCGGCCGGAGG
>CBDUIO010000173.1:0-5401 GCA_965367355.1 uncultured Flavobacteriaceae bacterium | reverse complement strand
TTTGTTGGTGATGAAGTCAAAACAGCGCCAAAGGGTTTTGATAAGGAGCATCCTGCCATCGATCTGATAAAAAAGAAACAATATATTTTCATTAGAAAATATACCGATAAGGAGGTTTTGGATGCTAATTTTTTAAAGGAAATCGATACGGCATTTAAGGCAATCCGTCCTTATTTTGATTATATGAGCGATGTATTGACAACCAATCTTAACGGTGAACTTTTAATTTAGATAACTTTCATAACCGATTCTTTTTCAAATACTTGAATATTACTCAAAAGCCTTTCCTTTACGATGTTCATCAATCGTTTATTGAGTGCCGATGAATTCTGAATATAAAGCGCATACTCATTAGTGGTGAATTGACCAATGATCATGCCCTTCACAGAATTTCTGAATTTCATGTCCTTATGAATAGCATTTTCAATGTAGTCGATTCGCTTTTCCAGTGTTAATTCGTAAAAGACGTTTTTGTGTTTGTTGATGTAATTTCTAAAGACTTCAATGAGCAGATCGGCTTGAAGCTTAATGACAGGTCTGAGCGTTGTATTCTGAAAACGCTCTTCATTACTCATGTTCTCACTTAATTTGGCCGATAAAATTTGTGGACGAAGATCTAATAGGTACTGGTCTCTAATTGCCATTTGGGTTCTGTTTGCATAAAATTAAAAAGAATCCTCCATGATAAAATGGTGAAAATGATTACTTGTTAACCCGGTTATTAACATTGTCCGGATTCTGCTTAAATTTTCCTCAGGTATTTACTGTCAATATAAAAGGTTCCAAAGGGAATAAGGGAAGCCAATAATACGGCAGTTAAAGTCTTTGTATTCCATTTTAACTCACCTGCAATCAAGATAGCAAAGAGTACATAAGCCATAAATAATAATCCGTGAGGCATTCCAAGTAGCTTGACATAATCAGGATTGTTGGCAAAATATTTAACAGGCACTGCTATGAACAGCAAAAGAATAAATGAAAGCCCTTCAAGAAACGCAATGACTCTAAAAATGGTAATATAATTGGACATAGCTAAATTTTTGGCAAAAATACAAAGCCAAATCCATTATAGTATATTCTTTGATCATTTTTTTAAATGGCAGAAGCAAGGTTCATCAGGAATTTATATGGTAAAACCGTATAATTTTTGAGTTAAATCAGCATGAAATTTAGAAATAATTGGACTTACTTTGCATTATCCCTTTTAGTTAAGGATTATTAATTCCTAAGTATTAAGCAGTATTCTTTTCGTTAATCCCTTAATTTAAAGATACTGCTTATTTTTTCTTAAATATGTTTGATTATATTCATTAATTTTCGTAATTATATACTCCCGAAAATTATAGCATCTTTTTTAATAGTTTCTGCTCCAAAAAAAGGCTTATAAAACCTAACAAAGGTCATATTTTTTAAAAATTATTATAAATAGTTTTATGTCCTACTAATATTTTAAATACAGATAATATGAAAATATACGATGATAAACACATTAAAAATGTAGTATTCGTAGGGGCCCATCACAGCGGAAAAACGACCATGGCAGAGACCATGTTGTTTGAAGCTGGACTCCTTAACAGAAGAGGAACTGTAGAAGAAAAAAATACAGTATCTGATTACCACGAAATAGAACAGGAAAGAGGTGCCTCTGTTTTTGCAACTCCGCTTCACACAGAATGGCGCAATTACAAAATAAATATAATCGACACTCCGGGTTTAGACGATTTTATTGGCGAAATCATTTCATCCATCAGGGTTGGAGACACGGTTGTGACCGTGATAAACGGTAGACAAGGTGTCGAGGTTGGTACTGAAATTATCTGGAATTACATAGATAAATATAACAGACCAACCTTATTTGTTATAAACCAGATCGATCATCCTGATCTTAAGTATGATGAGAGTTTTAACGGCATAAAATCCCTGGTTGGAAACAATGCGGTAAAAATCCAGTATCCGCTTAAGGTCGATGGTGCTCAATGCATTGTGGATGTGCTTAAAATGAAGATGTACAAATTTGGTCCGGAAGGAGGGAAGCCTGAAAAACTGGAGATCCCTGAAGACCAAAAAGCGCTTGCCAATGAGCTTCACAACGAGTTAGTAGAAAAAGCAGCTGAAAATGATGAGGAACTTATGGAATTGTTCTTTGATAAAGGCACATTGAATGAAGATGAAATGCGTCAGGGTATAAAAATAGGGATGTTGAATCATCAGTTATTCCCTGTTTTCTGTGTCTCTGCTTTACAGGATATGGGCACCGGACGATTAATGGGCTTTATAGATAATGTCGCACCTGCAGCTTCTGAAATAAAAGGAGAACAAAGTAAAGAAGGCGAGGAGATCAAACCACAAAAGGATGCGCAAACGTCTTTATTTGTGTTTAAAACCTTGTATCAGCCAAATTTAGGTCAGATAACTTTCTTTAAGGTGAAGTCGGGAGAAGTAAATGCCAATGATAAACTGACGAATTCCCGTAATGGTGAAACTGAGGTGTTCAACCAGTTATTCATAATGGATGGAAAGAACAGGGAACCGGTCACCAAATTAACGGTTGGTGATATAGGTGCGACTTTAAAATTAAAATATACAGAGACCAACGATACCTTGTACAGTGGTAAAAAGCAAATTACCATTAAGGAGATCCAGTATCCTGCACCTAGAATAACCAAAGCGGTAAGTGCCAAGGATAAGAATGATGAAGAAAAATTAAATGAGGCCTTAAAGCGAATTCAGCAACAGGACCCATCAGTCGTATTTGGATTTTCTAAGGAGTCTAAACAGCAATTATTAGGATGCCAGGGAGAACTTCATCTGGCAACAATAGACTGGGCTTTGAAAAACATATATGGTGTAGAGGCCAATTATAAAAGGCCTAAGATCCAATACAGAGAAACCATACAGCGTTCTGCTAATGCCAGTTATAAGCATAAAAAACAATCGGGTGGTGCAGGACAGTTTGGTGAAGTTCATTTAAAAATAGAGCCGTGGTATGAAGGTATGGCTGAACCGGAAGGTTTTAACTTAAGAGGAAAAGAAGAAGTTGATCTTCCATGGGGCGGTAAACTCATTTTTTACAATTGCATCGTAGGTGGTGTGATCGATCAACGATATTTGCCATCTGTCATGAAAGGCGTTCTGGAAGTGATGGAAGAAGGGCCATTAACAGGTTCTTACATTAGAGACGTAAGAGTTATGGTCTATGACGGTAAAATGCACTCGGTAGACTCCAATGATATTTCCTTTAAAATAGCGGGAGCCCATGCATTTAAAGAAGCATTCTTAAATGCGAATCCTAAATTACTGGAACCAACCAATAATCTGGTGGTGAAAGTACCTGAGGAAATGGTAGGTAGCGTTATGACCGATCTGCAGTCAAGAAGATCTATTATTCAGGGCATTGACAGTAATAATAATTATCAGATATTGAAATGTATCACGCCTGCAGCGGAATTGTTTGGATATTCAACAGATCTGAGATCACTGACACAGGGACGAGCGACCTTTAGTTCGACTTTTGCATCGTATCAGCCTGTTCCGTCAAACGTACAGCAGGAATTAGTAAAACAAGTAGAAACACAAGAAGTCTAACATAAAAACAAGTAGTATGCAAACTAAAGTATCATATTTAAGCGATTTAAAGTTCAATTTAGAGACATGGAAGCGGGAGTTGCGTTTCCATTTTAATGAAATGGATACATTTGAAGAAAAACTGGAGGAAATAGCTAGCAGGGAATTTGGTAAAAAAGCGACAGTTCCTTTAGAAAATTTTCAAAACAGGATCATGCTTGAAAAAGCAGCCATTTCAAAATTGATGCATCGCTGTAAAAAGAAAATGCAGAAAATAAATAGTGCCGATTATAATGAGGAAATCGATGGTCGTTTATCGACAGAGCAACATTCATTAAAGGATGATATGAGAACTTATATAAGAATGCACTATGATCTTAAAGAAGAAATGATGAAGTATTTCTTAGAATGGTTATAACAAGTTGAGGTTCTAGCAACATTCAACTGAAAGGCCATGGTTCACTAATAAGTGGAGTATGGTCTTTTTTATTACGTATTAATTAAAAAGGCGCAACCTAAATATTTAGATTACGCCTTTTAACATTTTGGGGATTAATTATAATTAGTTACTGGCAACATCCATCAGGGCAAAAAATTTGTTGATATTGGGTAAAATAACAATTCTGGTTCTTCTGTTTTTTGATCTGTTGTCCCTGGAATCATTAGGCACAAGAGGCGAGTAGCTGCTTCTGCCTGATGCAATAAGCTTTTCCGGAGATACGCTGAATTCATTTTGTAATTTACGTACTACCGAAGTGGCACGCAATACACTTAGATCCCAGTTATCCTCAACCTTCGCGTTATTAATGCTTCTTGAGTCTGTATGACCTTCAACCATAACATCTATACTTGGTTCTGAATTAATGATGTCAGCTAATTTTTGCAGGATGCCGTTAGCTTTATTGCTTACTCTGTAACTAGCTGTGTTAAACAGCAATTTATCAGAGATTGAGATCATGACTACCGTTTCATCTATACTAATTGCGATATCTTCATCTTCATTCAGGGTTGATGTATCAATGGTTTTTGTTAGATTGTAAGACACTGCGAGATCCATGGAATCTTTTAAGGTATTTGCCTGAGCAAGTAAGGCAGGATCTACATGCATCAACGTTTTACGCATGGCTTTTTTGGTGTCGTTGGAAATAACAGCGACATTGGCTACAGTTTCCATTTTCGAGTCATTCTCTGTATTAAGGGAGCTGTTCAATTCGGCTAAGGAATTAATTTTTTTGTTGTATTCATCGACACGAACCTGAATAGCATCAAATTTGGCTTCAAGATCTTCTTTTTCAACTCTGGTTTTTGTCAGTTCACTTAAAAGTTGACCTTTTTCTGTTTCCAGTGCTACGTATTTCTTTTTAGATACACAGGAGGTCAAGACCATGGCAGATAGAAATAGGATTGAAATTTTTCTCATAATTGTGGATTAATTAATGTTTAGATTGTTTATTAATAATTTATGTACGCACAGAATGTCATTATGGATTACAGATCACAGGGAATTCTATTAATTGTTATTAACAGGAGGGAGATATAAAAATCCTATTTTACATAATATAAATTATAGTACAAATGTGTTTATATAGTTGTTTATCTCAAATGTACATTTGATAGCTATAATGATATTATGTAAAATATCCCAGAAGCATTCGTTTTCATAAGAATAATTGGAACTTGGGTCATTAAACTAAAAATCGGTACGCTTCGCTAATTTGTTTGCATTTGTATCTATAATTTGACGTTATGTAAAATAGCCACTTCCTCCCGATAGCTATCGGGACGCTCGATTGCTTTTATAAAATCAAATTGCTTATTGCAATTTATTTATAACACA
>CBDUIO010000172.1:0-5404 GCA_965367355.1 uncultured Flavobacteriaceae bacterium | reverse complement strand
TCAAACCACTTATTGACCGTTTCAGATTTATTTATTTCGGACTTATGAATGAACTCATTCGTGTTTTTGTCATAGTCATAATCCCTGGCCCATTCCTTATGGTTTTGTGATAATTCTTTTACTGATTTACAGACGTGGTCAATTTCAGCATTTGTTATTGTCGGATGAATTGAAAGTCGAATCCATCCCGGTTTATGCGACAGATCGCCTAAACTAATCTCATCGGTTAAATTATGGGATGTTTCATAATCTACATGCAATAGATAATGTCCATATGTTCCTGCGCAACTGCATCCACCTCTGGTTTGAATTCCAAAGCGATCATTCAAAATTTTAACACCTAAATTATAATGAAGATCATCTATATAAAACGATATCACTCCTAACCTATCCTGATGCTGTCCAGCCAGTATATTTAAGTTTGGTATGGATTTAAAGCATTTAAATATCATTTTTATTATTTCATGCTCTCGCTTTAGAATATTCTTAGTACCCATCATTTCCTTAAGATTGATGGCTAATGCCGCTCTAATTGTTTGTAAAAATCCCGGCGTGCCTCCATCCTCTCTATCTTCAATATTATCAAAGTACTTGTGTTCTCCCCATGGATTTGTAAAAGCAACGGTTCCTCCTCCGGGACAATCCGGAATCATATTTTTGTACAGTTTTTTATTGAATACCAGAATTCCCGATGATCCAGGACCACCTAAGAATTTGTGCGGTGAAAAATAAATGGCATCTAAATATTCTTTTGGATCTTTTGGGTGCATATCAATATCCACATAAGGAGCAGAACACGCATAATCCACAAAACAAACGCCTCCATATTCATGAATTAATTTAGCAGCTTTATGAACCGGTGTTTGAATTCCTGTTACATTGCTGCACGCAGTTATTGACAGTATCTTTAAAGGCGTATCTTGATACTTTTTGATTGCTTTTTCCAGATTTTCAAGGCAAAACAAGCCCTTTTTACATGGAGGGATTATCTCAACCTTTGCCATGGTCTCCAGCCAAGACGTCTGATTGGAATGGTGTTCCATATGCGAAATAAAAACAACCGGTTTTACTTCTTCCGGAATATTGGAAAACTTTCTTAAATTCTCCGGGACTTTGAGCCCTAATATTCGCTGAAACTTGTTGACAACACCTGTCATCCCGTTACCTGCAATGATCAAAACATCGTCTTCATTACTGTTGACGTGTTTTTTAATAATGTCTTTTGCTTTTAGATAGGACATGGTCATGGCAGTACCCGAAACTGTAGTTTCCGTGTGCGTATTAGCCACATAAGGGCCAAATTCATTGATCAGTTTTTCCTCAATTGGCCTGTATAATCTCCCTGAGGCCGTCCAGTCTGTATAGACAATTCTCTTTTGACCGTATGGCGTATTGAAGTCCTGATCAACACCAATAATATGCTTTCTGAATTGATCAAAATATTGTTCTAATTCACTTAAAGTTGCTTGTGCTTTTTTTGTTGAAAACATATTTGGTTTATAAAGACTCTAAATTACTAAATATTTGCTATTCCTTTTATTTCGGCTATTATTTTATCGGCTAATTTATCAGCATCCTGCTGTGACTTTGCTTCTGTATATATCCTGATTATTGGCTCGGTATTGCTTTTTCTTAAATGCACCCATGATTCCGGAAAATCGATTTTTACACCGTCAACTGTCGATACTTTTTCAGTTTTATAACGATCTGCCATTTCTTTTAATATGTTATCCACATCCAGATCCGGTGTTAATTCTATTTTCTTTTTGCTCATATAATAACTTGGATATGTCTTACGAAGTTCACTAACAGACATACGCTTTTCTGCTAATAAACTCAAAAATAATGCGACGCCTACCAAAGAATCCCTTCCATAATGCAGTTCTGGATAAATAATGCCGCCATTTCCTTCACCTCCAATAATAGCCTTGGTCTTTTTCATTAATTCTACCACATTGACCTCACCTACTGCACTTGCAAAGTATTTCCCTCCATGTTTTTCTGTAATATCTCGAAGAGCCCTTGAAGAACTCATATTGCTTACCGTATTGCCTGATTGCTGACTCAAAACATAATCGGCACAAGCCACTAAAGTATATTCTTCACCAAACATGTCTCCGTTTTCATCCATGAACGCTAATCTGTCAACGTCAGGATCTACTACTATTCCAAAATCAGCACGCTTCTTTACGACTTCCTTTGAAAGGTCGGTTAAATGCTCTTTCAAAGGTTCCGGATTATGAGGGAAATGACCATTTGGCTCGCAAAACAATTTAACTGCCTCAACACCAAGTCTTTCCAATAACAACGGGATTGCAATTCCTCCCGTTGAATTCACTCCGTCAACTACAACTTTAAATTTGCATGCTTCAATAGCCTTTTTGTTGACTAAAGGCAAATCTAAAACCTCATCAATATGCAGATCGATATAGGCATCGTTCCTAGTTATTTTACCTAAATTATCAACCAGGGCAAAACTAATTGAGCTGCCTTCAGCCAGTTTTAATATTTTTTCACCTTCGGCTGCATTTAAAAATTCTCCTTTTTCATTGAGTAATTTTAAAGCATTCCATTGCTTAGGATTGTGACTGGCTGTTAAAATAATTCCGCCATCTGCGTGTTCCATTGGGACGGCAACCTCAACAGTAGGTGTGGTTGACAGACCAAGATCTATCACATGAATTCCTAATCCTACCAAAGTATTCATGACCAAATTTTGAATCATTTCTCCAGAAATTCTGGCATCTCTTCCAACAACCACTCTGTAGTTTTCTTTTGAACGTTGATTCCTGATCCATTGTCCATAAGCAGAGGCAAACTTAACCGCATCAATCGGTGTTAGGTTGTCTCCTACCTCACCTCCTATGGTTCCCCGAATTCCGGAAATAGATTTTATTAATGTCATAGTGAATTTAAATTTTGACAAATATACTATTTCAAAGTGGTAATGTTTATTCCGAATTTGTAATTTAGAACAATGAATTTTTTAGCTCACATCTATTTGTCAGGTAATAACAAGGAAATAGCGATTGGAAATTTTATCTCTGATAGTGTTCGGGGCAATAAATATAGAGCGTTTCCAAAAGAAATTCAAAAAGGAATTTTACTGCACAGGCAAATAGACACCTTCACTGATGCTCATGAGATTTTTAGGAAAAGCACTAAGAGGTTGCACAAAAAGTATAGTCATTATTCGGGCGTTATCGTCGATATTTTTTATGACCATTTTTTAGCTAAAAACTGGGAAGATTATTCAGATATTTCACTGGAAGAGTATTCCATAAGTTTTTATAAAGATTTGAACGATAATTTTGATATTTTACCTCAAAAAGTTCAAAATTTAATGCCTTATCTGATAAAAGATAATTGGTTGCTCAGTTATGCCAGTATACCGGGAATTGCAAAAGTTTTGTATGGAATGAGCAGACGTACAAAATATAATTCTAATATGGATTTAGCGACTACAGATCTGGTAAACCACTATAGTGAATTCGAAAATGAATTTAGGCTTTTCTTTAAAGAGCTTATTGAATTTTCCAAGGTTAAATTGAAGGAATTAAACCAAACAGTATGAAAAGGTTATTTTTAATTTTCGGACTCTTTTTCTTCCTTTTTTCTTGCCGTTCCATTAAGCATGAAATTATTCCGGAAAAAACTAATGGCGTCATTGCAGAACATGCCATGGTAGTTTCGGCACGAGTTGAAGCCTCCAAAATAGGGTTAGATATCTTAAAAAAAGGAGGTAATGCATTTGATGCCATGGTCGCCACCGAATTAGCTCTGGCAGTTGCCTATCCATTTGCCGGTAATCTTGGTGGTGGTGGATTTATGGTCTATAGATTAAACAACGGTGAATCCGGAGCATTAGATTACAGAGAAAAGGCTCCAATGGCAGCCCATAAGGATATGTATTTAGATGAAAACGGTAATATTATTCCTGATATGAGCAAAATTGGAGGGCTGTCAACTGCCGTTCCAGGGTCCGTTGCCGGAATTTTTGCTGTTCATGAGAAGTTCGGTACTTTAGGGATGCACGACATGTTTATTCCTGTCATAGAACTGGCTAAAAAAGGCGTGATCGTTACTAAAAAACAGGAAGAAAGGCTCGAGACCTACAAGCCTTTTTTTAAGCAGGCTAATAAAGACTCCATTCTATTTCAACGTAATTGGAAGCATAAGGACACTATAAAATATCCAGTTCTGGCTAAGACGCTGACCCGGATTTTAGAACATGGAAAAGATGAATTTTACAAAGGCGAGACAGCTGTTAAGCTGGTTGATTTTATTCAAGAAAATGGCGGAATAATCACTCTGGAAGACTTGGGAAATTATGAGGCAATATGGAGGAAACCAATAATATTTAATTATAAAGATCTGACAATTATTTCCATGTCACCACCATCTAGTGGTGGCATATGTTTAGCACAAATCATGAAAATGATAGAAAACTATAAACTAGCTTCTTACGGTCATAACTCAGTTGAATCTATCCAGTTAATAACTGAAGCCTCCCGCAGGGCTTATGCTGATAGAAGTTTTTATTTGGGTGATCCTGATTTTGTTTCTATTCCGATTGATTCATTATTGAGTGATAACTATTTAAAAAACAGAATGGATTCCTTTTCCTTTGATCATGCAACAAAATCAAGCGAGATCTCTCATGGAAGCATTGAAATAGTTGAAAGTAACGAAACCACCCACTACTCCATCATTGATCAATTCGGAAATGCAATTTCTGCTACAACTACGCTTAATGGGGCTTATGGATCAAAATTATACTGCTCAGAATTAGGGTTTTTTCTGAATAACCAAATGGATGATTTTTCGAGTAAACCGGGAGAACCCAATATGTTTGGACTTATAGGAGCTGAAGCTAATAGCATACAACCGGAAAAACGAATGCTAAGCTCAATGACACCAACAATTGTTGAAAAAAATGGGCATTTATTCATGAGTGTGGGAACTCCGGGTGGTTCAACAATTATTACGTCTGTTTTGCAAACAATTCTCAATGTATATGAATATAACATGAGCATGCAGGAAGCGGTTAATGCCCCAAGATTCCACCATCAGTGGTTACCGGATGAGATTAGGATGGAGCCAAATTCTTTTATGCCAACCGTCAAATACCAATTAACTCAAAAAGGTTACACAATTAATGAGGATCACTCACCAATTATTGGTAAAGTTGATGGCATTCTGGTAATGAAAAATGGAAAGCTTGAAGGTGGAGCAGATAAACGAGGAGATGATACAGCAATAGGGTTTTAATGGATTTTATAAGTAACTTAATCAAGGTGTTTCAGGAACATGCTAATGTTCAAAATAAGGCGCCAATGCAGGCATACATGAAGCATAAATTTGAGTTTTTAGGAATTAAATCGCCGCTTAGAAAATCGCTTTT
>CBDUIO010000171.1:0-5410 GCA_965367355.1 uncultured Flavobacteriaceae bacterium | reverse complement strand
GGAAACTGATGGAAGTAATACAAACTTAATGGCAGTACACCAAACTGAGCAGCAATGGTGACGCTTAAGATCTGCCAAAGTTTATTGACTACATAAAATTTAGGATTCCAAAGTCTAAATATCAAAGGTTGAATCCAGACTATTGAAAAGACTGCTAAATAACTAAGTTGAAATCCTACTTCAAATAGAAAAGTGGGCTTGAAAAGCAATAAAATGAACATGGAAATTGCCAGTGTATTGTAAATATTGGTAGCTCTTTTAAAATTCAGACCTATGGCTACAATACTGAACATAGTAACCGCTCGCATTACAGAAGGAGAAAGTCCTGCTATAATTGCAAAACACCACAGAAGTATTATGATAAGTAATGTCTTGATATAAGGACCATAGGGCATGAGTCCAATGGGTCTGAATAAAAAATTCAGAATAAGCAATATAATACCCACATGCAATCCGGAAACAGCCAATATATGAATGGCACCTGCATTGGCGTAGTTGTTATAAGTTTCTTCTGAAATGTCTTGCCTTTGTCCAAGGAGTAAGGCATTGATTATTGCAAGTTCATCCGGTTTAAAATTGTAAGGTTTTAATTTTTGATTGATCGTTTCTCTTAATTTGGAAGCAAACCCGTAAATCGATCGGTTTGATTGGTTGATAACCATCAATTCATCATTTTTCAGGAAAATTTGATGATAGATATATTGCTTTTTCAGGTACTCCTTGTAATTAAACTGATGAGGGTTTAAAGGAGGAATAAGGTCTTTAATTATTGTTTTTGAAAACACGATATCATCAATACGCAATGATTTTTGAGTGCTGTCCTTTTGAACATTCAACAGTGATTTTCCAGTTACTATATTACCATCAATATTTATGAAATCTATGACATATTTATCGTAGTAATTGCCCGATTTTAATACCTCTTTTACCTTAAAAGTAATTGCTTGATCAGAATTTAATTCAGATTTAAAAAGATTGCTGTAATGATCTTGATGATTCATAGGATTGTGAATGCAAACTGCTAACAATCCTATACATATAAAAGTCAAATAGGTCAGCAATCCGAACAGAGTCTTTAATTTGAATCCTAACCTGTTCAAAATAAATAGTAGGGTTAAACAAAGGACGTAAATCAAATTTAAAATAAAGGAAAGAGTGAGGGACACATCTAAAAAATAACCCAGCAAGATTCCCAAAACCAGGAACAGCGTTAATTTGATTATGGTAAACTTAAACCACTGCATTGCAGCAATATAAAAAATTTTACAAAATTCTTCTTGCCTGTATAAAGGCAAAATACCAGTAGCGTTCGGCAAGATTAGAGATCATCACACCATTGCTGGTACTGGCATGAATAAACTCCACATTTCCAATTCTGGAATCGGTCACAATTCCTACGTGATTTACTTTTCGGCTTTTCTTTTTGGTGGCAAAAAACAGCAGGTCACCTTTCTGGACATTATTAATATCAACCCATTCACCATAATTTGAAAGGTTTTTAGTGGTTCGCGGGATATGGATACCTTCTTTTTTAAAGGAAACAAAGACCAGTCCGGAACAGTCCATTCCTTTTTTGGTAGTCCCTCCATATTTGTATCTAACACCATCAAATTGTTTTGCATTCTCAACAATATGATCTGCGGCAAGCGAATAATTTATGTCTTCAATTGGAACTGAAGTAGAAGTTTCAGACTTGTTTACGGCTTTTGAAGCCTTGCTTTTTTTGGTAATAACTCCTTTTTTCGATCGGCAGGACGAAACACTAACAATTAAGATCAGAAATAAAATATATCGATTCATGGGGCAATCTATTCTTTAATTGAATTATAAATTAATTCAGCAGTTTTCGCACTGGCTCCCTTACCACCCAGCTTTTTTTCCAGCTCATAGTAATCTATATAGAATCTGGCACGTTCATCTTTTTCTAAAATAGTATTCAATTCTTTCTTAAGATTCTTCTTATTGAAATCATTTTGGATCAATTCTTTAACAACGGGTTTGTCCATTATTAAATTGACCAAAGAAATATAATCCAAATTCACGAGACGCTTACCAATTTGATAAGAGAACCAGCTTCCTTTGTAGCATACTACCTGAGGAACTTTGAATAAGGCGGTTTCTAAAGTAGCTGTCCCGGATGTTACCAGGGCAGCAGTTGAAACACTTAACAGGTCATAGGTCTTATTTTCTACAAAGCCAACATTTAAATTCTTTGTGAACGTTTTATAAAATGACAGTTCCTGGCTTGGTGCTCCGGCAATGACAAATTGATAATTCGGAAAATCTGTTATAACATCCAACATTACAGACAGCATTTTCTTTATTTCCTGTTTTCTGCTTCCCGGTAAAAGGGCAATGATGGGTTTGTCATTTAAATCATTCACTGCTCTAAAATTTTTTTCATCAACCTGAGTCCTGTCAGAAATAGCATCAATTAATGGATGGCCCACAAACTCTACCGGGTAGTGATGCTTTTTCTCGTAGAAATCCTTTTCAAAAGGAAGGATAACATACATGTTGTCAATATCTCTTTTAATTGATTTTATTCTGTTCTCTTTCCACGCCCAGATCTGTGGTGATATGTAAAAATGAGTTCTAAAACCTTTCTCCTTTGCCCATTTTGCTATCCTAAGATTAAAACCCGGATAATCTATAAATACTATAACGTCCGGATTGTATGATATGATATCTTCTTTGCAAAAAGAAATATTCTTTAAGATCACTTTCAGGTTTTTAGCAACTTCTAAAAAGCCCATAAAGGCTAAATCCTTATAATGTTTTACCAGATTATCATTTACACTTTGCATAAGGTCACCACCCCAAAACCTGAAATTAGCATTCTCATCAATTTTGAGAATGGCTTTCATTAGATTTGAACCGTGTAGATCGCCAGACGCTTCACCTGCAATAATGTAATACTTCATTTAAAAAAAATTATAAGGTAACCGGACATTAAATTTTATTTACAATAACAATAATAGCCGCTAAAAGAGTAGCCATTAACACGCCTCTCGCCTTGTTGTCCTGATTCATTTTGATTAAAATAAAAAAGACGATTAAATTCAAAATAGCTCCCAGGCTTACTAACTTTCCAATAAAATTAAAATTTACAGCCGATTTTAAAGTGCCTTCAAAGCCTTCTTTTGAAAACAAAAGAATGTATATGGCAATACCAATGATATTCGCCAGAATGCCAATAATAAAACCAATTATAACATCTTTCCTAATCATTCAATTTCCATGTGTTAAGGTCATTTATAATATGGTGTGCCGTGAGGTCAGCCTTTACCGGAACTACCGACACGTAATTATTCTTTAAAGCCCACTCATCTGTATCTTTGCCAGGATCAAGGTTAACAAATTTTCCGGTTAACCAGTAATACTCTCTTCCCTGAGGATTTCTTCTTTTGTCAAATTCTTCCTTCCAGGTGGCTTTTGCCTGTCTGCATATTTTAATGCCTTTTATGTCTTTCTTATCCAATTTTGGGAAATTTACATTGAGTACAACGCCATCAGGCAGACCATAATTCAAAACATTTTTTGTTATTGTACGAATATAGTCCTTGGTTCCTTCAAAATTAGCGTTCCAGCTGTAGTCCAGAAGTGAGAATCCAATGGCCGGAATGCCTTCCAATCCTGCCTCAATGGCAGCACTCATGGTTCCGGAATAGATAACATTAATCGATGAATTTGATCCATGATTGATTCCTGATACACAAAGGTCAGGTAAACGTTTCAAAATTTCGTTTTTAGCAAGCTTCACACAATCGGCAGGTGTTCCTGAGCAACTATATTCTGCCTGTGGTCCATCATCAATTTTTATCGATTCAACGAATAAAGTAGAATTAATTGTAACTGCATGTCCCATAGCGCTTTGCGGGCTATCTGGAGCTACAACAACAACATCTCCTATGTCGTTCATGATACTGATTAATGTTCTTAATCCCGGCGCTGTTATGCCATCATCGTTTGTTACTAAAATCAGGGGTTTTTTGCTCATTTTTGTTTTTTCTTATAGCTGTGCTAAAATAAGTAAAATACTACTTAAATAGCTAATTTAGTTGGTTTAACAAAAAATTAGTACCAATACCTATCTTTGGCATAATATTTTCTTTATTTTAGTTAAAAATTTATATATAAAGAATTGAATGATGAAAAGGAATTTTTATTTATTAATGCTAACCATCCTTCTGGCCTTTGCGTCTTGTAGTTTTACCTCCAAAACTTTTGACGATCCGGACAAGGATAAAATGCTGGTTCAAATCATAACTTACATACTAGAAAGAGGCCATTATGATCCTAAGGCTATGGATGATAATTTTTCGGCCGAAGTATTTTCAGATTATCTAGAAAACCTGGACCCTTTTAAGAGATATTTTTATCAATCTGATATAGAGGAGTTTGAAAAATATAAAACACTTCTTGATGATCAATTGAAAGATTACGACATTTCATTTTTTAATTTGACATTCAGCCGATTAGAGCAAAGAATGCAGGAAAGCGAAGCTTTGTTTAAGGATATTTTATCATCACCATTTGACTTCAATGAAGATGAGGAATTTAACTCAGATTATGAGAATTTACCATATGTTAAAAACAAGAAACAATTAAAAGATCGCTGGAGATTACAGTTAAAATATGCGACTATTGCCAATTTTGATGATCTTAAGAAAGAGGAACAAAAAGAATTAGAGACTGACCCAAACTATAAAGTTAAGTCGAATAAAGAAATTGAGGAAGAAGCCAGAAAGCTGACATTGAATTCCTTGGAAGAATATTATGATATTATTGAAGATTTGGAACGCAAGGATTGGTTCTCGGTTTATATAAATTCAATTGTTGAAGAATTTGATCCACACACCCTATATTTTGCACCTGAAGATAAGGACGTATTCGATATGAGAATGTCTGGTAGTTTTGAAGGAATAGGTGCAAGATTACAGAAAAAAATGGATCAGGTGAAGGTAAATGAGATCATTTCCGGAGGTCCTGCCTGGAGAGGAAATGAGTTGGAAGTAGGTGATGTGATCTTAAAAGTTAAACAGGAAGATGAAGAGCAGGCTTTAAGTATTGTTGGGATGCGTTTGGACAATGCCATTAAGTTTATTAAAGGGCCAAAGGGTACTAAAGTAACCTTAACAGTTAAAAAAGTTGATGGCACACTAAAGGATATCACAATAACACGAGATGTTGTAGAATTGGAAGAGACTTATGCAAAATCGTCTATAGTAAAAAAAGATGATAAGATTTTTGGAGTGATCAATCTGCCAAAATTTTATATTGATTTTGATGATTATAAAAACAGGAATGCTGCGTCAGATTTAAAGCGAGAAATAGAAAGACTCAAGGAACAAAACATGGAAGGATTGGTCATTGATCTTAGAAATAATGGAGGAGGTTCATTACAAAC
>CBDUIO010000170.1:0-5422 GCA_965367355.1 uncultured Flavobacteriaceae bacterium | reverse complement strand
GAACTTTCAGAAGAAAATAAGAAAATGATCTTTATACCAAGAGGTTTTGCCCATGGCTTTTGTACATTAACAGAAATAAGTGAAGTGCTTTACAAGGTAGATAATTTTTATAATGCTGAATCTGAAGAAGGCCTTATATGGAATGATAAAGAATTAAGTATAAAATGGCCAATTGAGAATCCTATCTTATCAGATAAAGATTTAAAGAATCTTTCATTTAAAGATTTCAAAAAGATACATCAATCAATAAAAATTTAATTATTAATAATTATGAATATCAGATTATTCAAACCATCACTTGGTAAAGAAGAACTCGAAAATATTAGGGCGGCTTTCGATAGATCTTGGGTTGGTTTAGGACCTAATGTTAATGAGTTCGAAAAAAAATGGGCCGATTATGTTGGAGCTAAAGCCGCCATTGGATTAAATTCTGCAACCGCTGCGTTACATGTTGCACTTATGGCATTTGGATTTGAGGAAGGGAAGAAGGTTTTGGTGCCTTCGCTTACTTTTGCATCTACAGCATGTGCCATCTTATATAATCGATTGATACCGGTGTTTGTTGATTCTGATCCGATTACCTTAGGAATGGATTTAGAAGATATGAAGAAAAAATATGACAAGGATTGCGTCGCTATCATGCCGGTACATTTTGCTGGACATCCAGTCCCTATGGATGAATTAATGTCTTGGGCTGTAGAAAAAGAATTAAAAGTAGTTGAAGATTGTGCCCATACAACCGGAGCAGTGTATAAAGGAAAAAAATTAGGTACCTGGGGAGATTTTGGGTGTTATTCATTCGAAGAAAAAAAGTTAATGACCACAGGGGATGGAGGAATGATCGTTTCAAATGATCTGGGATTAATGAAAGATATAAAGGCCTACCGATGGGTTGGTATTGATAAAGATAATTGGAAAACCGCACAAACTTACACTGATGTAAATCGAGATGCCATGCATTGGTTTTATGAAATAAATCTTCTCGGTTATAAATATAACATGAATGACCTTGCCGCTTCTATTGGTTTAGCCCAACTTAAAAAGCTGGATAAAATGAATACCAGACGGTCAGAAATTATTAGAATGTATTTAGACGGAATAAAAGATATTGATGGAGTTAAACCATTGCTTCCATTTGAACCTGAAAAATATGTGTATCAAATGTTTGGTGTCCGCAGTGAAAAACGTGACGAATTAATGATCCATTTAAAGTCAAAGGGTATTGCTACCGGTTGTCATTATACCCCTTTAACACAGCAACCCTTGTTCAAACCTTTTGCAAATAATTGCAGCTTTATTGAAAAAGAAACTCAAAAATTTATTACACTGCCATTGCATGCCGATCTTACAAATGACGAAGTGATTTACGTTATTAATAACTTAAAGAATTTCAATGCTTAAATACAAAAATTTTTCTTTAATAAAGCCAAACCAAGAACAATGTAAAAAGATCTCTGATATTATCATTGAAAATAATGGATCCATATTTCATGAAGTGGAATTAAATAAAATAGTAAAAGAAAATTTTAATACCGAATTATATTATCTGGTTGATAATGGTGAAAATATAAAAAACTTTACTCCTGTCCATATTACAAAAAATAGATTTGGTTTAAACCAATATCATTTCAAACCATTAGCTGATATTCCATATGCCGGTTTTTTAAAGGAAGAGGCAATTGATTTTGAAAGTATTAATATTGGTGTATTTGAATCAATGGTCTATTCAGGTTTTCCAAAAGAAAAGAAATTAAAAGTTCAATCTAACATAAAAATTTCGGGGGAAACCACAATGGTTGATCTATCATTAGATGAAAGTGAAATTTTTACAACTGTTATTAATTCTAAAAGGAGAAATATGATCCGCAAGGCGGAAAAATCGGGCATTATTGTCAAAAGATTTTTTACCCAGGACGGACTTTTACAATTCTGGCCTATGTTGGATTCGCTTCATCGCAAATTAGGTTATGAACATTTAAAATTTGATTATTATCAACGTATTCTGCAAGATTATGGAAATAAAAAGCAGGCATTTATATTGATTGCTTATAAAGACGAAAAACCTGTTTCGGGAGTTTTTATCTTGGGGAATATGAATTATATGCATTATTATAAGGGAGCTTCGGTTTTTGATGTAAAAAATGAAGGACAGGGTGAACTATTGCAATGGGAAGCGATAAAAGCCTCAAAAAACATTGGAACCAAATATTATGACCTTTGTAATTTGGATAACCAAAAATTACCGGCTATTTATAGATTTAAAACCGGAATTTCTCAAGATATATATCCATATTTAAAATATTCTAACACGTCTTTAGGGTTTAAAATTATAAATCGATTTAATAAAATATTTTGATAAGAAACTCTTTGAATCGAATAATTTTTAAAATAAAAAATCCAACTTGTAAGTTAGGAACAGGCGTGATTGTGTCAAGAAAAACTACAGTTGGAAAGAATTGCCATTTAGCACGTAATTGCAAAATTTCAACGAATGTAATATTAGGGAATAATGTTCGAATCGGTGCTGGAACTAGTTTGCGAAATATAACCATTGGAGATAATTCAATGCTTGAGGCTGGGGTTATGGTGGTAGGGCCCAATAAGGGATTTATAACGATTGGAAAGGAGTGTTATATAGGGATTCATAATGTTTTTGATACAAGTGATGATATTTATATTGGCGATTATGTGCATATTGCCGGACCTTCTACCGGTTTATGGGGCCATTCATCGGCTGAAATGTGTATGAATAGTATACCACTGAACGACCAGAATAGAGATAAATATCGGCCGACTGCACCTGTTAAAATTGAAAATAACGTGTATATCGGTGGGAATTGCACTATTTATCCTGGTGTTACAATTAGGCATCATTCCATAATTGCTCCAAACAGTGCTGTTTCACGTGATGTCATGCCAAATAATATGGTTGGTGGTGTACCTGCTAAACTTATAAAAAATATTAATATTGAATAGTTTAAGAAAACGTTCCATCGACGGTGTAATTTGGAATCTATTAGAAAAAATAGGTATTCAATTGATCAAATTAGTGTTGGGAGTATTATTGGCAAGGCTATTAACGCCAACTGACTATGGTTTAATTGGGATGATCACGGTATTTTTTGTAATCTCAAATCTTTTTATAGATAGTGGTTTTAGATTGGCTTATATCCAAAAAAAAGATGCTACCGAAATTGATGCAAGTACCATATTTTTTTTTAACATATTTATTAGCTTCATGTTTTATGGCCTAATTTATATTTTTGCTCCATCGATTGCCAGTTTCTATAAAGAACCACAATTAGTTGATCTAATTCGGGTTATGGGTATTATCCTAATAATAAATTCATTTGGTATTATGCAACTTGCCCAATTAACAAAAGAAGTTAATTTTAGAAAAAAAACTATTATCATGTTGGTTAGTACAGCCATTTCGGGAGGAATTGGTATTACAGCAGCACTGTTAAATTATGGAGTATGGAGTCTTGTCATACAGGGGCTTACTAATGCAATTTTCTTAACAATAGGATTATGGCTATTCTATAATTGGAGACCGTTATTTATTTTTAATATTAACTCACTTAAATCTTTATTTTCGTATAGCTCATGGGTTTTAATTACCGATGTTATACGCGGAGTCTTCGACAATTTTTATATATTGATAATTGGTAAATATTTTCCCGCTGCTGAATTAGGTTTCTACTCGAAAGCTAGTCAATTTCAAGGAATGGTAACAAAACAACTTTCTGCTGCAGTGAGGACTGTTTCGTTTCCGGTTTTTTCACAATTGCAGGATGAAAAATTAAGGTTAAAAAATGCCATGAGAAAATTCAGCCAGCACACATTTTTTTTTATACTTCCAATTTCAGCCATCTTAATGGTTATAGCAAAGCCTTTGTTTTTGGTATTATTAACAGCAAAATGGTTACCTATGGTACCATATTTTCAATTATTGTTATTAGCTGGTGTCTGGTACCCCATGCAAACGGTTAATGTTCAAGTCTTGGGCGCTCAAGGAAAAGTGAGATTAGTTTTTAAGATCGATATGATCAAAAATATATTGAGAATAACCAATGTTCTTATTATGTTTAGATTTGGAGTTATTTATATTATTTATGGAGAAATATTCCTATCGTTTATAGCACTAATTATTAATACCTTTTATACAAAACGATTTGTAGATTATGGGTTAATTGAACAGCTAAAAGATATTGCCATCATGTTTTTCATTTCAATCGCTTTAAGCCTTTTAGGGTTTTTATTAATCGATCAATTTAAAAATGATTATTTAAAAATCTTGATGGTAACATTATTTATACCAATTTTTTATTTAATAGGCATGTATTATTTAAACAAAAAAATATTATTTGATAATTTAGCAATAATTCAGAGCAAGTTGGTAAAAACAAAAAGTAATTGATATAATTTAATTTCATAATAAAAACAATTAAATGAAGATAGAAAAACCGATTCTAATTTCACAACCTACTTTACCAGATCTTGATGATTTTATTGAAAGTCTTAAATTGATCTGGAAAAGGAAATGGCTAACGAATAATGGTGAATTTCATCAGGAATTTGAAAAAGAATTGGCAAATTATTTGGGCGTATCCCATTTGTCATTATTTTCTAACGGTACCTTGGCATTAATTTCAGCGTTACAAACATTGAGAATTACAGGTGAAGTTATTACAACTCCTTATTCTTTTGTGGCTACTACGCATGCACTTCATTGGAATGGTATTAAACCTGTTTTTGTTGATATAGATCCGGTATATGGAAATATTGATCCTATAAAAATTGAGGCTGCTATTACACCCAAAACAACGGCTATAATGCCTGTTCATGTTTATGGTAATCCTGCCGATGTTGATAAAATAGAAGAAATTGCAGATATATATGGCCTGAAGGTAATTTACGATGCTGCACATGCCTTCGGCGTGAATAAAGAAAATAATTCGATTTTGAATTTTGGAGACTTATCAGTTTTAAGTTTTCATGCCACAAAAGCCTTTAATACGGTTGAAGGAGGTGCTATAATTTGCAACGATGAGAAAACAAAGAACAGAATAGATAATTTAAAGAATTTCGGGTTTTCTGATGAAACAACAGTCGTGGCTCCGGGTATTAATGCTAAAATGAATGAATTACAGGCGGCTTACGGCTTATTGCAGTTAAAATCATTTGAAAAGTTAACAGAACAACGAAAAATGATAGCAAATACGTATCGCGAATTATTAAAAGACGTAAAGGGTGTTCGCTGTTTACACGACATAGAAAATGTAAGACATAATTATTCTTATTTTCCAATATTTATTGATTCTGAAAAATATCCTTTAACACGCGATGAATTATATTTTAAACTTAAGGATAATAATATTTACGGGAGACGCTATTTTTATCCTTTGATAAGTGAATTTCC
>CBDUIO010000169.1:0-5461 GCA_965367355.1 uncultured Flavobacteriaceae bacterium | reverse complement strand
AAGATATATTCGATTATTCCACTGAAAATGAGTGGAAATTTAAAGGTGATATCCCGGCAATCATAGACTTTTATGCAGATTGGTGCGGTCCATGCAAAATGGTAGCACCTGTTTTGGAAGAACTTTCCAATGAATATGAAGGGAAGCTTAACATTTACAAGGTCGACACCGAAGTAGAGCAGGAGCTATCGGCTCTTTTCAGGATACGCAGTATACCAAGTATATTATTCATTCCTAAAGAAAGTCAGCCTATGATGCAGGCAGGAGCTTTACCAAAAAATGTTTTGGAAGAGATCATTAACGATAAACTAATGAATTAGCCTGTCGCTAAATAACGAACTAAAGGGAAACAAGTATGTTTCCCTTTTTTTTGATATTATTATGGTTAAAAGATGGAAGCATTGAAGCATAGGAGGGAAGCAAACCATCACACACCTCTAACTTGGATTAAGAAATATTAAAATATTGGTTCATATTCGTTGAATATCATCTTCTCTGACCGGAAAATTGCATGGCTTCTCCTTTACCAAAGCCATAACTAATTCCAAAGGAGACAAAGCGTCCGCGTTGGCTTCTATTAGATAAATAAAAGTCGTCTTGCGATGTCACAGTTTCGTCAATTCGAGTTGCAAATATGTCACGGATGCTCAGATTTAGAATAATTCTGCCTTTCACTATTTTTTTTCGGACACCCATATCAAAAAACAGGTTGTCCGATACCACTTGCTG
Organism: uncultured Flavobacteriaceae bacterium; assembly: GCA_965367355.1. GTDB lineage: Bacteria > Bacteroidota > Bacteroidia > Flavobacteriales > Flavobacteriaceae > Site-B1. The sequence goes on along the minus strand of CBDUIO010000169.1, from coordinate 4,732 downwards.
TAGTGTTTCATATTTAGATCTGTAATCGCCAGTGAACTCAAGATCAAATTGAGCCGGAAGTTTAAACTTTGAAGTTAAGCTTGCCGACCATCGATCACCACTAAATTCAAAGGATTCAGACTCGTAAACCCCTTTTCTGTCAAAATAGTTAAAATTAAAATCTCCGTTTATGGTCAGCCAATCCAATGGATTGTATTTGCCATTCATCTCAAAACCTGTGGTATTACTGGTCCCAACGTTTTCCGGTCTTGAGATGCTCACATTGTCTTCAAAAACAGTAATTCGCTCTACGGCATCTGTGGTCTGCCTGTAGTAAAGACTAAAGTTTAAGGACGCTTTATCAAATTTATGGATGCTAGTTAACTCGTAAGAATCTGTATATTCCGGTTGCAGGTCCGGATTTCCTTCAGAAATACTGAAGTTATTCCTAATATTCGAAAATGGATTCAACTGTCTCAATCCGGGTCTGTTTATCCGTCTGGAATAACCTAATTGCAACGAAAAATCATCGGAAACCTTATACGATGTATGCGCACTCGGAAATAGGTTGGTATAATCCTGTTTATTTGATTCACTGGTGGTTTCCAGCAAGGTATTGATCTGCGTATTCTCAAGACGAAGTCCCATCTTTATTCCCCATTTTTCACCTTCAAAAGCTGCCGTTGTGTAAAACGCCAGCACATTTTGATCCAGATCGAAAATATTGGTGTAATTGGTATTGTTAACCCATTCACCATCTACAAGATCACTAACCGCGAAATCATTGGATACATTGTTAATTTCGTATTGTGCACCAGTTTCCAGGGTATATTTTTCCAAAAACGGATGGGTGTAATCCAGCTTAAAGGTGTATTCTTCCAATTTATAGTCCGTTCTGGATTCCTGTATTTCATCCGGTAAGTCACCAATTATCGTGGTATCATCAAATTCTGAAGTTTGATCCTTTCTAAAATATCGTCCTAGAGCACTGAACAACAGCATCTGATCCTCATGCCTTTTAAAGTCCGATTTATACTGCAGTTCATAGCGAACCTTCGGATTGGTTGCTTCGGTTGTTTCATCCCGAAGCCATTGATCTGTTATGGTATTGGAAGCATCCAAAGCATCAAAAATGGTTTTGGCCCATTGATCTTCCACTTCAAAAGCATACGATCCGGACAAGGTGAAAACATTCCTGTCGTTTAAATGATAATCCGTTCCAAGTAAAAAATTACCAAATTTTTCATCAAACTCACTTTCGCCATTGCTGTTTATAGAGGTATTATTCACTAGATCCCTGTTTATGGATTCCATATCGGTTGGAAAGGTTCGTATTCCCACACCCAATTGGCTGAACAGATTGAATTTTTCGGTTCGTTTATTCATACTTAAACCAAAACTATTGCTGTTTGGCACACCCACATTAAGGGTTGCAGAACCGTTTAAACCTCGTTTTTCAGACTTTTTAATAATGATGTTGATAATACCTGCAGTTCCCTGTGCATCATATTTTGCAGACGGATTGGTAATGACTTCAATTTGTTCGATCATATCGGCTGTAATGGTACCCAATGCATTACCATCATCACTTGCTAAAACCGAGGGTTTGCCATTGATTAAAACCTGTACACCCTGGCTGCCTCGCAAACTTATTACTCCTTCAATATTAACGTTCACCGAGGGTACATTGTTTAAAACCTCATAGGCACTGGCTCCGGTAGAACTTAGATCCTTACCAACATTAAAGACGCGTTTATCCAGTTTAATTTCGGTTTGTGAAGTTTCGGCACGAACAATCACTTCATCCAATCCTGTAAGAACCTGATCCAAAAACAGGGTTTGTAAATCAATAGTTCCATTTACTATTTTAAGATCTTTAATGGTCCTGGTTTCATAACCAATAAAACTGATGTCTATATAAAAATTAGAAGCTTCCGTTGTTAATGAAAACGAGCCGTCTTCCTCGGAAATAGTACCAGTGATAGGATTTTTAGAATCTTGGTCGACTAAAGTTATATTTGCAAATGCAACAGGTTCATTAGTATTCCCTTCTAACACTTTACCAAGAATAGTTATAGTGTCTTGCGCATAAAAAGGAGTGGAGCAAAAACTTATTAAAATAAAAACAAGGATGTAAAACCTATTTAAAAACATAAAAAATGGGTGCTTAAAAAATGTGTGCTAATATAACTTTTAGCGGAAGGAATGTAAAATTTATTTTTAGTTGTTTATACTTTAACATTGAAAAGGAGTTCGTTAATCCTGAATGCGATATTTGACTTTGTCTAATCTCTGAATTCAGCAAAAAATCATGTATCTTTAAGGTTCATTTTTAAGCTAAAATTACATGCGATCTATGAAGTATCTCCAATTTATCTCCTGCTTGCTTGTTATTCTATTCTTTAGTTGCAATGAGGTTAATACTAAGGGCGAAAAGGAGGTACATGAGTTTGTTAAAAAATGGAACGATGCCCATACACAAATAAAGTCTCCTTACTTAGAACGCTACTACATGGACGTAGTAAACTATTACGGAAAAGAGCTCACCAGAAACCAGGTGCAGCAAGATAAGAACTTGTTGTTTCAACAATTTCCAGACTATACCCAGCGTATTTTAAATGACCAATTAGTTGTAACGGAAGAAAAAGGAAGCTATTTAGTGAATTTCACCAAACATGTCACCTACAACGGAATAGAGGCAGATTACAACTCGTATCTTTCTATGATAATTAAAAATGGTGAATTCAAAATACTACGAGAAGGCGTTGCTGAAAATGCTAAAGATCTGGATGCTCCCATATTTCCAAGTGCTCGCGTAAATAATGCTATTGTCTCTAATAACAGGCAGTTGTATGGCGATTTTAATGGCGACGGTCTATCAGACTATGCTTATGTGATCTCTCCGGAAATACTCTCTGTTACAAAAACGGAGTCCCAAAACAGTGATGAAGTACAATGCAAAGGTGGCTGCAATAGCGTAATCAAATTTAGTAATAAGGACCTGGAAGCCATCACAATAAAAGGTGCCTACCAATCACAATTAGAAAATCTTAAAGACCTTAATAGCGACGGCGCAGACGAAATTGGTTTTTGGGACATAAAACCCACGACCAAGAGCCTCTTTGTTTTTAATGCATCAAATGGCAGGTTACTTTGCGAGCCTGTTGTAATTAATACGGCCGTTCATAAAAACCTAAGCCTTATTGACGTTTTTAAAAAAACAGGCCCCAATAAAATTACAGTAACATACAGTGCACAAATCAATGGAAAATGGGTCTTAAAGACCGAAGTGATTGCCTTGGACTAAGTTGTTGATAATTGTTTTTTAGTTTAAAGACCCTAGTTCCAATTATTTCAATAATGAGCCGGCAGGCGCTTTTGCACCCTTCAGCCTTTATTGATGATTATTATCATAAAAAATGGATTTTTCTTTTTTTACTTTTAGATAATTCAAAAGTTAAATTATGAAACATTCATTCCATTCATTCATTAGTTCTATAGGTTATAGTTTATTTATTCTTGGATTTTTATTTTTATTCTCAGCCTGTAAAAATGAATCTTCCAAAGATGAAATAAGTGAAGATGAAACCGAGGAAGTTGTAAAAGCCAACGAAATCTATTGGAAGGTTACAGCCATTCAACCCGATGGAAATAGCTTAGATGTCAAAGCCTTCGATAAAAGCGGAAAATCTTACGACATAATGGCCGTTCAGGATTCCGATCAAGATGTCTTCTTGAATGTAAAAGCTGTAGTAGGTGACAAAAAACTTCCTGTTAAGATGTTATTGAACTCAGAGCAATTCGCGCCTGTAGCAGTTATAACCAAGCAAGGGAATACCTATAGTCTCAAAGCCGTAACTGCAGAAGGCGAAAAACTGGATGTTAGAGGCATTAGGCGATATGGAAATATTGTCATTGTGAAAGCCATTGCAAAAAATGGCGATTATCTTGAAGTGAAAGCTGTTTCTCCAACAGGACAACTTAACGATCTTAAAGGCATTAAAATTGCCAGAGGAGAACGAGAGATGAGTATAAAAGGTATCGGTATCTATGCGCATGTTAAAGCCATGCGACCAGATGTTAATGAAGACAGCTTCAAAATGCCTAAAAAAAGGAAAGACAATAAGAAAGTAAATTATAAAAGTGACTTCGAACGCATTATCTGGAAAGTAAAGGCAGTTGGTACTGATGGTAAAAATCTGGCTGTAAAAGCCATTGATGAAGAAGGCAACGCGTTCGATGTCATAGGAACCCAGGATTGCGAACAAAGCAGCTTTATGAATATTAAAACAATCGTAAAGGGTTACGAATTACCGGTAAAAATAATGCATAGTACAGACGAGTATAAACCCATTAATGCTATTTCTACAAGCGGTACTATTTACGAAATTAAAGCTATAACAGACGATAATAAACAACTGGATGTAAAAGGTGTGAGTCGCTCTGGTAATATTGTTAACGTTAAGGCTATCGATGAAAATGGCGAATTCTTAGATGTTCAAGCCTTTGGTCCTAAAGGAAAAATTGATCATGTAAAAGGCATTAAGATCTTTGACAGGGAAGTGGAAATGAAAGTGCAGGGACATCCGGTTTATGCACATTTAAAAGCGATTAATCAATAATCTGCTAGTAATAAATAGAATGTTTACAAATAGCTTGTCATAATTACTCATGGATTTCTATTTTATTAATAATGTATTCGTGAATCTCCTTAAGTCGATTTAATTACGATATAAAACACTGTGTGTTGTTA
>CBDUIO010000168.1:0-5496 GCA_965367355.1 uncultured Flavobacteriaceae bacterium | reverse complement strand
ATCGTTGGAGACACCATCCCGTTGATTCAATTTTTCCTGTTTCGCTTTTTCACGCTCTTCTATTAATTTTTTTCTTCTATCTAAAGCAGCCTGTTTTTTAGCCTCTCTTTCTTCGAGGATTTGTTTTTTGCGTTCTTCAACTGCAGTTGCTCGAGCTGCTTTTGTTTCTTCAATTTCTTTTTGTTTAGCTTCCAACTCTAAATCAACTTCTGGCACGACATCTTCTGCTTCAGCATTTTTCTTTTCCTGCCTGCCTTGAGCTTGTTTACGTTTAGAGGCTCTGGTTATTGCTCTTAAAACCTGCTCGCTCATATCAAATCGTTCGGCAGAAAACAACATGACCACATCTGCAGACTTATCAAAAATGAAATCATACTTTTTATTTTCAGCCAGATCTTGTACTGCTGCAAATATTTGGTCTTGTATTGGCTGAATTAGCTGTCTCTTTTGGATCATTAAATCACCATTAGGTCCAAATCTTTTTTGCTGATAATCCAGAATTTCATTTTCTTCGATTAGAATATCTTCTTCACGCTCCTTGATCAGCTCATTGGTAAGTAAAACACTTTCGTTTCTCAAGTCACTTTTTTTCTTTTCTATTTCAGTTAGTTTTTTTTCAATCTCCATTTTCCATTTCTGGACTTTACTATCTAATTGAGATGTTGCTTCTTGATATTCCGGAACATTTTCCAGTATATATTCAGTATCTATATAACCAATCCTTACACCTCTTTGAGCCTGCGTGCAAAGACTAACCATAAAAGCTATTGTCAGTACAAAAAGAACTTGTTTTTTCATTCTGTTTCTGTTTAATATTTTATTGACCAATTTGTTTCATAAAATTATAAAACGACGAATGAATTTTTACAACTTCGCCATTTGCTTAATCTATATTCAAATTAACGAAAATTAATCCGAAAAATTTTAACAACGGCTACTTGTTGTTAACCTGTGTATAGAAAATATCGTGCCAAAATTAAAATTGTTGTCCAATAATGAAATGTGTTTCCCATCCATTTTTAATTGTTTCGCCTGGTAACGCATCAAATCCGTAGCCAAAATCAATTCCTAAAAGTCCAAATGCAGGCATAAATATCCTGATTCCTGCTCCTGCAGAACGATTTAAATTAAATGGGTTGTAATCTCTAAATGCATCATAAGATGCTCCACCTTCAAGAAATGTTAATGCATAAATTGAAGCTGACTGTGCCAAAGTTATCGGGTAACGCAACTCTAAAGAAAACTTATTATAAATACTTCCACCATCCTGAGAGGACAATGATTGATTAGGATATCCTCGTAATGCTATGGCTTCACGTCCATCTAAACTATATGTTCCTAAACCATCTCCACCTACAAAAAATCGTTCAAAAGGGATAATTCCTCTATCGTTGTTATAAGCTCCTAAAAATCCAAACTCTAATTTTGGTCTTAACACCAATTTATCTACTATTCGTGTGTACCATTCGCCACTAAACTTAATTTTGTAAAACTCTAACATTTTATATCGTTCCTGATCAATTTCAGAAATTCTTTCACTTGCAGCAGTGGCATTATTCTGGCTAATATTGGGTTCGGTCAAATATTCTGATAAATCATTACGTTCCTGTTTTAAAGCCTTATAATCAACATTGTTAAATAAAGAATATGGCAATGAAAGTTTCGCACTTACAACAAAGTTAGATCCTACCATTGGGTAAATAGGTCCGGGACCTGAACTGTTCCTGCTTAATCCTATTGTATAAGAAAGGTTATTTGAATATCCGTCACCAAATGTAAAAAGCCCAGTATTATAATTATTTAAATCATAGTGCTGATAACCAATAGACTGAGATAAAGTGAAATAGTCATCTGGAACAGTTAACCTTTTTGCCAATCCTACAGATAGACCGGTAATATTAAAGCTTCGGCTTTTATCGGCACTTCTGGTTAGAGAATTATATAAAAATTGTTTTGTATGTGAAATGGATGTTGAAAACTGTACAGGTTTTTTACCACCAAACCAAGGTTCAGCAAATGAGAAACTATAAGTTTGATAAAATCGGCTTGCTTGAAGTCTTAAAGATAATTTTTGACCATCACCCATTGGAACCGGTTTATAAGCTTCCTTATTGAAGAGATCCTTTATCGCAAAGTTATTGAATGATAATCCTAAGGTTCCAATAAAGCCTCCACCTCCATAACCACCTTGTAATTCAATTTGACTTGATCCTCTTTCTACAACCGCGTATTCCATATCCAAGGTGCCATCGGTTGGATTTGGGTTTTTGAAATTAGGGGATATCTGTTCAGGATCAAAAAATCCTAACTGACTTAATTCTCGAATAGTCCTAACTACATTTTCTTTACTATATAGTTGCCCTGGGCGAGTGCGCAATTCTCTGTAAATAACGTGATCGTTAGTTTTTTCATTTCCAACAACAGTGACGTTATTAAAGTATGCGGGTTTTCCTTCGGTTATTCTTATTTCAAGATCAATGACATTGCCATCTGCACTAACTTCTACAGGATTTATAGTCGAGAATAAATAGCCATTATTTTGATACAGGTTAGTAAGATCGTCACCATCTGGTTTAGATTCATCTGCTATCCTCTTCTTTAATAAAACTCCATTGTATGTATCACCTTCACGTAATCTTAAAACACTGGATAGTTGCCTGTCTGTATAAACACTATTACCAACAAAATCAATTTTTCCGAACGTATATTTCTCACCTTCCTCCAAATCAATTTTTATAGATATGGTATTATCATTATTTGTTGTAATTGAATCGCCTAAAATACGCGCATCGCGGTATCCTTTTTCTTTATATTTATCAACAACTTTCTCCAAATCTTCTTTAAAATCACCTTCAATATATTTGGAACGTTTTAAAATATGAAGCGGGTTTTTCTCTTTGGTGTTTTTCATTGCTTTACGCAACTTTTTACCTTTCAATACTTCATTCCCATTAAAGACAATTTCCTTTACTTTTATTTTTTCTCCCTTATCAATGTTAACGATCATATCAACTCGTTTTTTTTGAATGGAGTCAATCACTTCTGAGGTAGTAATTCTGATTTTTGAATTTAAAAATCCTTCTTTTTTATATTTATTGGTAAGGTAGTTTTTGGTAGTTGTGATTAGGTTTTCTGTAACTTTCACACCTTTATCCAGTTTATTGTCCTTAATAACACCTTCTCTTTTAGACTTTTTTATACCGTTTATAGTTACTTTATTAAGTTCTGGTAAGTCTGATAGCTGAATTTCCAGATAAACTGTGTCGTCCTCAATTTTTGTAACATACAACTCTATATCACTAAAGAGATTAGATTTCCATAATTTTTTTATGGCGTTACTTATTTTCTCACCGGGAATAAAAATGTCGTCTCCTTTCAATAATCCGGAATAAGTTACAATGGTTTGAGAACTAAAACTTGTATTTCCTTTTACTGAAATATCTCCAATGATATATTTTTTTCCGGTATCAAAAGAAATTTCCTGAGCCTGAATAACAGTACAAATAAATAAGAAAATGAAGGGGATTACTTGAAATTGAAATTTATTCAATTGTAATTTATTTTTTACTGAGCTGGTCACTTGTTTTTCCAAATCGTCTTTCTCTATTTTGATAACTATGCAAGGCTAAATACAATTCCTCTTTTGAGAAATCTGGCCATAATACATCTGTAAAATACAATTCTGCATAGGCTATTTGCCATAATAAAAAATTACTGATACGTTGTTCACCACTGGTTCTGATTAGCAAATCTACATCAGGTAAATTTCGCGTGTAAAGATGCTCATTTATTATGGTTTCATCAATATTTTCATGCGAAATTATATTATTTTTAACTTTATTTCCAATTTCTTTAATAGCATGTACTATTTCTTCTCTCGAGCCATAGCTGAGTGCAAGTGTTAATGTCATTCTCGAGTTGTTTTTTGTTCTGTTCATTACATCTGTTAACTCTCCAAAGACTTTTTTTGGTAAAAGGTCTAATTTTCCTATTGCATTTAATTTAATATTATTGTCTTGTAACGTATCTATTTCTTTTTTTAAAGATGAAACAAGAAGCTTCATTAAGGTGTCAACCTCTAGTTTTGGTCTTTTCCAGTTTTCGGTGGAGAATGCATATAATGTTAAATTCTCAATTCCAATTTCTGCCGAAGCTTCAACCACTTCTCTCACAGCTCTAGACCCTTTTTCATGACCAATAGTGCGAATTAATCCTTTTTGTTTCGCCCACCTGCCATTACCATCCATGATTATGGCAACGTGTTTAGGTAAATTTTCGGTATTAATTTGATTTTTTAAGTCCACTTCATTAAAAATTGCAATAGCAAGGTTTCCTGCCAAAGGTAAAAGTTAAAGTTGCACCGGTAAATACATACCAGTCATTGTTGTTTGTGTTTCCAATTCCATTGGATTCAATTAAATATTTAGCATCCGGCATACTTCCGTCTAATTCATCTGTAAAAGTATATCTCGCTCCAACTTCTATGGCAAAAATAAACTTTTCTGTAATAGTAGTTTTAAAACCTAAAACCATTGGGATTCCATAAGCATTGCTATTCGTGTTTTCATATATCCTGGTTCCGACTCCGTTGTAATAGTAATTCTCAAAATTAGCAAAAGTTATTCCGGTAAATAAATAAGGCGTTGATTTATTTCCACCTTCATGCAAATTAAAATCTAAAAAAGTAAATTCTAATCCCGCAGATAATTCAACTATATTATTTTTAAAGCTATAGTCCCTTTGTATTCTTCTTGGATCGTCTGATTCTGAATCTTTTCCTTCCAGATCTGTTGCAATTACGGAAAATCTAAATGAGTGCCTAGGGCTCCTGTTCCATTTGTAGATTCCTCCAAAAGCCGTTTGATTTGGTGAAATATATTTTGTTGAACCTATATCACCAATAAAGTTGCTGCCACCTGCAAATATTCCAATTTCATGTATTTGTCCGGAACAAAAAGTATAGTTAAAAATGATGAATAAAAATATGGTTAATGACCTCATTAAATTTTAAAAGTTTGCAAATATAATAAATAAGAACTGCCTAAAACAATTAGTTGCTAATTGTCTAAGTGATAAACAAATATTCTTACTTTTTATTGTTTAATTTCGCTTGTCTTCTCCCCAGAGTAATTTTTTTCGAAGTGTTCTAAGGAAGCTTTCATTTTTTAATTCAATCATCCTGATATTAAAATCTGCTTTTTTAATAATAATTTCCGTGTCGTTTTCAAGAGTTGCAATTCTAGAGTCTAAAGAGACTAAATAATTATCTTCTCTACCACTTACTTTAAGTTTGATTTCAGTTTTATCGGGAATTACAAGTGGTCTTGCATTTAAATTATGAGGAGCAATAGGAGTAAGGACTATGCTGTTGGCACCTGGTGTAATGACCGGTCCCCCGCAGCTTAATGAATATCCGGTAGATCCGGTTGGTGTCGATATAATTAAACCATCGGCCCAGTAAGATGTAAGATATTCATCATCCAGTTGGGTTTGGAC
>CBDUIO010000167.1:0-5512 GCA_965367355.1 uncultured Flavobacteriaceae bacterium | reverse complement strand
ATTATTAGTAGATGTAGTCAGCCATAAATTTAACAAAAGATACCTAATTGAATGCATTTATTTTAATCCAATTCAGAATCGTCTTTAGTTCTTTTCCTTATTTTAAAAGTAAAACTATGTTCATGCGTTATTTAAATAATTTCTTTGTTTCCATTGACCAGTTAGGGAATGTCCTCGCTGGTGGTAATCCCGATAATACCATTTCCTCACGTGTAGGTTACTATAACAAACATAGCGGCTTAAATGAAAAAGCACCCTGGCAGTGGCGAGTTTTTGAAAAAATTATCAACTTTACTTTTTACCCTATCGATGGTAAAGACCATTGTCACGAGGCTTTTCATAATGATGCCGGAGAAGAGTTTGATAACAAAACCAAGAATGTTGTGGTCGCCATATTAGCCGCTTTTATAATCATTCCAAGTTGCTTGCTCATCAGTATCCTGCTTTACACTCTATATGCTTTTGGTGTTGTGTCTCCCAAATATATCGACCGTAATAAGAACATAAAGAAACGTCTGAATCTCGCTCAGGCAAAATTAGATGGCACATTGCATGAGCTTAATGAACACAAGGTATACATAGATGATGAGCTTAAAGAGGCAGCTGTAAAAACCATAGAATCAGCGCAAAACGTCCATGATAAAATAAATGGTATGTTAAATCTTAGAGAACGCGTAAAAAATCAATAGTTAGCTTTAAGAAAATTATGTCCATTCAAGGACATAACTCTGGCAATGATCTCATCGGCAGGAATTTTGTTTTCTTTTACTTTAAAGGCTGCAGATCTGATATAATTATAGGCATGACGTTCTAAAAAGTCGGCCAAAAACGGCAGCTCTTCTGTAGTCCAAAAGCCATTCAACGGATCGATAATACCATCAAAATCGGAGCCTATAGCCATACAATCCCAGGCAAAGAGTCCTGCACCATCCAAAACTTCTAAAATATGCTGTATCTGGTTCCATAAGAGCTCTGATCGATAATGCATGATCTTGGATCTGTTCACCGAATGTTTGGTATTCTTAAGGGTTTCTTTACTGGCTATTCGACGTTCGTCAAGTTGCAATCCAAAGATCCCTTTGCTTTTAGCGAGCCGAATGATCTCCTCATTAAAAAAATTGATGTCTACAGGGTTGAGTTTGGAAGCTACCTTGGAACCAGACCTGGTTTTATCAGCAAAGGACTGTTGGCCGTTTGCTGCTCCATGACTCACAATAATTGGAAGGTTTTTATATACGGGAGTCGAATCAATTAGTTTATAAAAATCATTTCTTGAAGCTACACTCATATGTTTCAGATCGATCAAAATGCGTTTGCCATTTTTATTGCTTAGCAATTCATTGACCACTTTAATTCCCAGAGGTGTAAAACCGGTATTTATTCCTTCTGACTGATCAACCTTCTTTTTGACCAGTTTGGTCAGACTTTCTGCATGACCACACAGATGATTCCAGAAATGATGTGCTACGGCCACAAAGAATGGAGGCGTTTCCCAGTTCTTGATCTTTTGAAGATTAGACATGAATTCTCTTTCCTTTGGCGCTTTAGCAATATTCTGATTCAGGACATGCAGGCCTTCAATGGATAGAACAACGCAAATCGTGTTAAGTTTGTCCTTGTTATTTTCTTTTTTAATGGCTTCTATTTCTTTATAATTATTAATGATCTTGTATCGGTATTTACCTTCAGGAAGTTTGATAATCTTGCCGTCCAGTTGCTTGTAATAGTCATATTCCATTTCAAGATCCTTGAAATAGTTAGTCATGGCCTGAACTGCATCGACTCGTTTTTTTCCGACACCTGTGGCAAAATTGGAAGCTATATCTTTTATGAATTCATTACTGATCTTATTTTCAAAGAACCATTTCTCAATGGGATACAATGACACACAGATGGTACTAACACCTCCTTTTGCTAGACTTGTGAAATTAGCCTGTGAAAATTTGGTGAGGTTAATGATATAATTAATGAGCTTATCAAGGACGGTTGGCGGATTGTATCTCCAGATACTATTCGATCTGCTTCTGTCAGGATTGTTTTTCCCTATTATCTTGTAATTAAAACTTTTGCCATAAGGCTTCATGGCCGAGTGGCAATGAAGATCGATATAGTTATTGGTTTCTATTGACATACTGTAAGATGATTAAAAAATTAATATTCCTAAATTACTTAGCATTGTCAAGTTAAAACAATAAAATATAAACGACAATAGTATACAAACGATAGTGATTAAATACTGATAATTTATTCAAGTTATAATCCTGATTTTATTAAACTTGGAGAAAAAATTATTCTTCATACTTAAAATATATTGACTATATTAGGTAAAATGTTAGCTCATCTTTTACTAAATGCTAACAAGTTCAACTGCCTCTTCTCTGTTTTAGACTAACTTAAATTTATAAATCAATAAAACCAGCCAACATGAAAACACAAGAAAAAATTAAAGTAAAAGCACCTAAATTGAGTCCTAAAAACAGAACCGTAACTGTTACAGTAATGTCTAAAGACCTATTTAAAGCCGATTATCCACCATCAAAAAAAATAGTTGATGATTATACAGCCCTTACAGATGATACCGGATTTGAAAATCGATTTGGAGATCCCAACAAAAATTTTGAAACGATCGTTTTTATGAATTATGAAATGATCTGGAAAATTAAAGTAAGTAACAAAGAAATTGATAAAGATTATAAAGTAGCACTTATTAGTGTGACACATAATCCTGTTAAAGGAAATCCTAATTTTTTTAAAGAGAAACCAGTTCTTTTGGGAAATAAGGTAAAAGGTATCATTAATAATGATCCTAAGTTACGAAACAAGGATGATAGTTATACAATTCATTTTTCCATTACACATGGTAAAGAAACCAGACCTTATAACCTAGATCCGAAGCTTAGAATTAGTCCGGGATCTTAATTATGTTTGGTGGTGAAATAAAACTCTATTACTTTCTAATAGGTATCTTTTTATTATTTTCTTGTTCCGGATATGGGCAAAACCAAAAAATAGCAGATAGTTTACTTAAAATTTATCAGAAAGAGGTTATAAATGATCTAGACCGAATGGAATTGTTAAAAGGGATGTCATTTAACGAGACCAATGATATAGATGCAGCATTAAAGTATTCCAATGAATTGATTAAAATTGCTACTGCAGAAGAAAATGATCGTTATTTATATGACGGCTATCTTCACTTGGGATATGCTTATCGCCTATTAGGCAATATAAACATGGCTTTAGAAGCACTATTTACCAGTAGTGAAGTGGCTAAAAAGGCTAAGCTTTTAGAAGAAGAAGCTGTATCCTATACTGCAATTGCCGATGCATATTCGGAAATTGGAAACACAGATAATGCCGAATTATATTATGATAAAGGTATTGCTATATTACGGGAATTGGATAAACCCAAATCTTTAGCTAGTGCTTTATTTAATGCCGGTGATGAGCTTTTCAATAATAAAAATTATGATAAAGCTTTAAATAATTATGAAGAAGCCGGACTTATTTTTAAAAGTGAAAACTACTTGATTGGTTCTGCTTATACCAATGGAAATATAGGAATGATTTATGCGGAGCAAGGAAACCATAATTTGGCCGAAGAAAAGATAAACGAAGCGATTGCTGTTCTGGAGGAGATTAAAGACTATTATGCCATATCAGAATATCTAACCTATATGTCCGATATATATTTAAATCAAAATGACTGGAAAAAAGCTGTTACTTATGCTGAAAGAAGTCTGGATATAGCTAAAAAGAATGGGCTAAAAAAACAAATAGCGGATTCCAATCTTAAGTTATCTGAATTACACCAGCAGGCTGGAAACTTACCGCAATCGTTTGCTTATTATAAGGATCATATCACGTTTAGAGATAGTGTTATTAACCTGGAAAACATAGAAAAAGCTGCTAATTTGCGAACCAATTTTGAAGTGTCGCAAAAACAAGTAGAAGTCGATTTACTAAATCAGCAAAAGAAAAACCAACGCAATATTGTAATAGCTACAGTAATAGCCTTGTTTTTAATTGTACTCTTGGCTTTAGGGCTTTATAGACGCAATAAATTTATACAAAAGACCAATAAGATCATCGAAAAGGAAAAAAACAGATCAGAAAGCTTACTGCTTAATATTTTACCAGAAGAAACTGCCAATGAATTAAAATTAAATGGAAAAGTAAAGGCTAAAAAATTCGAGTCGGTGACTATCTTATTTACAGATTTTAAGGGATTCACTCACCATGCAGAGAAATTGTCTCCAAAACAATTAGTTAAAAGTGTCGATTACTATTTTTCAAAATTTGATGAAATAATGGAAACATATGGTTTGGAAAAAATAAAAACCATTGGTGACGCTTATATGTGTGCCGGAGGATTACCATATCCAACAGAAGATCACGCGTTAAAAATAGTACAAGCTGCATTTGAAATTAAAGATTTTGTTGAGAAGTCTAAAAAAGACAAAGCAACAAATCAGGTTCGTTTTGATATTCGCATTGGAATCAATACCGGACCTATTGTTGCCGGAGTAGTTGGAACGAAAAAATTTGCTTATGATGTTTGGGGTGATGCAGTCAATATAGCCTCCCGAATGGAATCTAATTCCGAGCCCGGAAAAATCAATATATCAGAAAACACATTCGAATTGATCAAAGATGAATTTGATTGCGAATTAAGAGGTAAACTAAAAGTTAAAAACAGGGGTTTTATGAAAATGTATTTTGTGAATGGTTTAAAGCATAACAATAAAGAATCTTGATAATGAGCTAAACCTAATTTTCATAACGAAGATCTCCTTATAATTTTTGTAATTTTAGTCCATCTCAATTGTCTAATTTCTATATAAACAATACGTTTGTTATAAAAAGGAAGAACTTTTTACCCAATTAAGTGAACAAATGCACATTGAAAGTAAAATAATAGACAAAAAATTTGACTGCATCCAAAGATCTTAGACGTTTTTTTATTAAGTTTTATTTTAATAATAATGATACTTGTTTTTTGGCTGTTACGCTTGTAAGCTTTTAAAAATTCAGCATAGTGAGAAGTATTTTAACTTATCATATCGATTATTTTTATACTTTTTTTCAATCGGTTGGTTTAATTAGGATTTAGCATTTCAATAAAAATTATAATTTGATTTTCATTACTGTTAAATCAATATATTAGTATAATAATTCATCAGACTGATTTTATGGATCAAAAATCAAAGTTTACCACGCTCCCCGTTTTTTTAACTGCCATTTCCACCATATTGGGAGCTGTTATGTTCCTGCGTTTTGGATTTGCTGTTGGTTCTGTTGGATTCATGGGGACCTTGCTAATAATTTTTATTGGTCATTTGGTGACAATTCCTACGGCCATGGCCTTAGCCGAAATTGCTACCAATCAAAAAGTTGAAGGTGGTGGGGAGTACTTCATAATATCCAGATCCTTTGGAATCAATATTGGTGCCGCTATTGGAATAGCCTTATTTCTTTCACAGGCCATAAGTGTGGCCTTTTATGTTATTGC
>CBDUIO010000166.1:0-5529 GCA_965367355.1 uncultured Flavobacteriaceae bacterium | reverse complement strand
TAAATGGATCTTTGTATTCCCTTCTTTAAAAGGCTTTAAAAGCTCATCTATGGTTTCATAGGCCTGCTCACCAAAAGCATAATCCATTACGAATATAAGTGGTTTTTCGGACTTAATATATTCTAAATCAACTTTCAAATCGGAAAGCGAGAAGTCAATAGTAGCCGTGTCAAAAATCTGTACATTAATATTGGTTCCGGATGTGTCCTTGATATATAACATTCCGTTCTTTAACGCTTCAGTAGTGACTTTATTTCTTAAAGCCTCGTTTTCATTGCTGCTTAAGGCTTCATAGACTTCAAAAATGTCCTTTTTTGAAGCTAATGTTTTTAAGGCTTTTGGAGCATACAAAGTATTCATTACACTATGCATGTTGGCGCTAATTATGTGAATATTCCTTTCTAATAAATTATTCTTTTTTAAGGTCTCTTTTATATGGTTCGCCCAGATCTCTCCATGGATATGATGCCCTAAACGTTCTCGTAAAACCGGGCTGAAGGTTATGATTCTTCTTTTATCATTGATCACTTCTTCTATGGCTAATTTGCCCAACCAATATATAATATGCAAGAATCGCTCAGGTTGTTTATTTGTTGAAAACTTTGTGTAAACTTCTGTGATTTCATTAAAGGTTCGTCCTAAAATATTTGCTGCATGAGATATGGCTATTTCTCTTTCCTGTTGTGTTAGTTTTTTAGAAGGAATTATCGCTTGCTTGAGTTTGGTCCAATCACGAGTTGTTTCTCCATTTTCGTTTATAATGACTCGTTTGCTTATTTTATGTGATTCAACAAATAAAAAGGTTAAATGAGTG
The DNA here is from genome assembly GCA_965367355.1 of uncultured Flavobacteriaceae bacterium. Taxonomy (GTDB): domain Bacteria; phylum Bacteroidota; class Bacteroidia; order Flavobacteriales; family Flavobacteriaceae; genus Site-B1. The sequence goes on along the minus strand of CBDUIO010000166.1, from coordinate 4,715 downwards.
AGGATGTCATAAATCTCTGAACGGCCACGTGTAATTTCAATATTCATTTGCTCCTCATCGATCCTGTAACAATTACGTCGTCTTTTCTCAGGAATAATGGGCTTAAAATGAGAGCTGCCGTATCCTTCGTCGCTCGTTAAGTTTATATATGAGCATTCTTCAATTCCATTTGGTAGTCTGTCAATGACATATAGTAAACCATTTAACTCGGCTTTTTCTTCTGCAATCGAACCATAAATCTCCGGACGTAAAAGCAATAGTGCCTCACGAAGTGTTTCCCCCGATACTCCCATTGGTTTATAGAACCCACGATTGAACAAATGCCGCATTGTAATGTACATTCTTTCAATAGCATTGGAACTCTCCTGAGCTCTTGTTCTTTCGTGATGAGGTTTTTTGTTCATTAACTGTATTTAGGCAGCAAAGATAATATTATTTAAGCAATTTTAGACGCTCAAGTTCATCTGCAATCTTTCTGTCGTTTGATAATCTCGGGAGCTTGTTTTGGCCTCCCAGTTTTCCTTCAGATTTCATATAATTTTGGAATCCTTCCTTTTTAACTTTTGTTATTTTCAGTGGTCTTAAAACTTTACCTTCTATCAAGTCAAAATAATAACTGTTTTGTTTTTGCAAGGATTTATCAATTTTCATTTCTAATTCTGAAATGTTTTCTGGTTCTGTTTCAAACTCAATAAACCATTCATGATATGGCAGCCCTTCTTCCGGGTTTATTCTTGGAGCCACCGTAAATTCAGAAACCTCAATGCCTGAGTTTATTATTCCGTCTTCTAGTGCTTGTTCAACTTCTTTACCTATAACATGTTCTCCAAAGGCAGAAATAAAATGTTTAATTCTGCCGGACACAATCACTCTATACGGCTTGGTGCAGGTAAAAATCACTGTATCACCAATATTATAGGCCCATAATCCGGCATTTGTAGAAATGATCATGACATAATTGACTCCAACTTCAACATCGTTTAGAGTGATTCGTTTTGGGTTTCCATTATAAAATTCATCTGCTTTTATAAATTCATAAAAAATACCGGAATTTAATTGAAGAAGCATCCCCTTTTCTTTTTGGCTATCCTGAAATGCAAAAAAGCCTTCACTTGCAGGATACAATTCTATGCTATCTACTTTTCTTCCAATTAAATTTTCGAATTTCGCTCTGTATGGCTCATAATTCACTCCTCCAAAAATGAACAGGTTAAAGTTTATAAAAACCTCTCCAACCTTTTTGCCTGTTCTTGCCTGGATCTTCTCAAAATACATTTGCACCCAGGAAGGTATTCCGGCAATAACAGTCATGTTCTCAGGTAAAGTCTCATCCACTATGGCATCCACCTTTGTTTCCCAATCTTCAATACAGTTCGTTTCCCATGAAGGCAATCTGTTCTTTTGAAGATACTTAGGCACATAATGAGCAGAAATTCCTGATAAGCGCCCTAATTTTATTCCATTTTGTTCTTTTAAAACGGGACTTCCCTGCAAAAAGATCATTTTTCCATCAACAAAACTTGTGTTTCCAGTTTCTGCAATATAAAATAGAATTGCATTTCTTGATGATTCAACCTGAGCTTTAATTGAAGGTTTAGTAATGGGAATATATTTTGAACCCGAAGTGGTTCCTGATGTCTTAGCAAAATAAATAGGTTTTCCCGGCCAAAGAATATCTACTTCGCCCGAAACAATGCGATCTACGTAAGGCTTTAACGTTTCATAATCTCTTACCGGAACCCGATTTACAAAATCGGAATAGTTGTTAATTCCCTTAAAATCATGATCGCTTCCAAACTGGGTCTGGGTTGCTTTACTTATCAGTTTTTTGAATACTTTCTCCTGTGTCTTAATCGGGTTATTCGCCCACTTTAAAACCTTTCTTTTTATTCGATTGGCAAATGGTTTAGCAAGTTTAGACTTTAGAGATGGCATTAAGAGATGGCATTATTTGAATTCGATAAAATTAGTTGGATTTATGGGGTAGCCATTGCTCCATAGTTCAAAATGAAGGTGCGGCCCTGTTGTAAATTCGCCGGTATTTCCCGCTGTAGCGATCACTTCTCCCGCTTTCACAAGATCGCCCTGGCTTTTTGTGATAGAGGCATTATGCTTGTATACAGAAAGTAATCCTTCACTATGTTCTAAAATCACAACATAGCCTGTTTCTGCAGTCCATTCAGCAAAAATTACGGTTCCGTCGGCTGTTGCCTTTATTGGCGAATCTTTAGCTACTACCAGATCTACGGCAAAATGCTTGTCTTTTGCATTATATCCTTCACTTATGGTTCCATTAACAGGCGGAAATAATACAAAGGTTGCATTAGATGTGGCCGATTCAAATAAATTATATTTATCTTCTTTATTTACCTTCTCTCTTAATATAGAATCGGCTTTTATTGGAGCCAAATTGATTTCGCTGGTATCAAGTTTAGCGGCTTCAAGAATTGAATCTCTATTGAATTCCACAGTACTTACATCACCCTGTAAAACACGTTTAATAGATGAAAAATATTGTTCATTCATGGCTAAAACCTGTTGCAAGGAATCGGTTTTATAATTAAGTTCAGTTGCTTTCAACTTTAAAGCTGTGGACGAATATCCGGGAATATATTCTCTTAGTGGTGTAAAGGCTATAAGAATAGTAGTTCCTGCAATTAACAAAATTGCCATAATGGAAGAAATAACAAACACATTTAAACGCGTTAATTTAAATGATAGGCGCTCCTCAAAAGTGTCCTCGTTAAGGATCACCAGCCTATACTTGTGTAAAAGTTTACTTTTTATTTTTTTTTTGTCTTTCTTCTTTTTTGCCATCTATTTTTTAAGCTTTAAAATAAGAACGAAGCCATTCTCTATTTAAAAAACAAATATACATATTAATCATACTTAAATCTATGCTAATTTTTTACCTGAAACGCACTAATTAAAGTTTAATTACTAACTTTGCATCAATAAATAACCAAAATATGTTATCAAGTACAATATCTTTAGTAATTGGAGCTCCGCAAATTATTTTAATTGTGGTAGTGGTCCTGCTTTTATTTGGAGGAAAAAAGATCCCTGAATTAATGAGAGGATTGGGAAGTGGTATAAAGGAATTTAAAAATGCCAGTAAGGATGATGTTGAAGAATCCGATAAACCAGAAAAGAAATAAATTTTTAAACTAATAACTAAAAAGCCCAACATTGTGATGTTGGGCTTTTTAGTTATTATATTCCTGATTTATCAGAAATGATAAATTATTTGATGTGAATTGATTTGATAATAGCTTCAAGTTCAAACATAAAATCTCTTTTTTGAACACTTGGGGCAAATGTAAAGCCTTCTGCTACTATATACCTGTTGTTAATTTTATCTTCGATGGCATAATTAATAAACGGTCCTCCCATGATCACGTCTTTTACTTCCCAGGTTCCTTTTGTAACAAAGGTTGGTTTATTGTCAACTATTTCTTTAAAGAAAAAAGGGGAATATGCCTGCTCTGTGATTAAGTAAGATCCTTCTTTTTCTCCCGGAATATTTTTCTCACCTATTGAATCCCTGATTTTAATTATTTGATTTACCGTGTTATCTCCTTCAGAAATCGCGTTTAGCGGCACCTGATAGATCATTAAATTCATACTTCCGGTTGTTATGTCTTTTCGTATCCAAAAGAATTTATCTTCCTCCTTTGCAATTCGATAGGCAGTAGGGAAATTTAATGTAACTCCTAAATTGTTCTCAATAGTTGAAACGCTATGAAGTGATTTTTTAATTCGTCTTTGCTTTTCAATAATTTCGGTCTTTTTGAATTCCGAAACTATTTTTGTAGCGTTCTCTTTGAGTACACTAATAATTTCGTCATCAGAAGTTCCGGAGATCACAATCACCGTTTGTGGTTTTGCATATAAATCCTCTTTTACTTGAAAATTGGCCGGTCCTGATTTTACAATCAAAGCCGTTCTGTTTTTGGCCGTAAATCCTGAAAACACTTCTACAGGCATTTGCTTCATGGAAAATAATGGTTCATCCTGAGGCAAACCATCTACCGGAGCTGCTAAAATGTCCCTAATGGCTTCGCCAACGTTACCATTCCATTGGTCATTTGATGCTACAACCGTAAGATTGTTCAGATTCCCCGAGGATTCTGAAACAATTTTTTGGTCATTCTTACAAGCAAATATCATTGTACAGGATATTGCTAAAATGAATACTTTTTTCATCTGAATATTATTTAATAGTTTTTGCTTCAATTTTAATGAAAAGTCCTTAATTCATTGATAAAACACCCAAGGTTGAATTAAAATGTAAAATTGTCAAGGGACTCCTTATTTTATCAACCCTTGAATATTTTAAGCTTCATACCCGGTTTCAAAGTATTACCGCTAATATCGTTCCAATCTCGCAAATTTTGGACAGAAACTCCAGGATATTTTTGAGATATGCTCCATAGCGTGTCTCCACTTTTAACGATGTATGATACAGGCGTTCCTTTTGGAGGTGTTTTACTTGCAGTAGCTGTCTTGGTTTTTGAAGATGATACGTGTGGTTGTCTAGGGTAAATTGTTAGCCTTTGTCCAATTCTTAAGTTATTACTTCTAAGGCCGTTCCATCTTTTAATATCACTAACCCTTATGCCATATTGTCTTGCAATCTTACCTAAATAATCACCGGATTTTACTCTGTATCTTATCTGAGTTTTTGCTTCAGTGAATTCAGGTAGTGGTTTTTC
>CBDUIO010000165.1:0-5572 GCA_965367355.1 uncultured Flavobacteriaceae bacterium | reverse complement strand
CTTTTTACCAAAGTATTTACTCCAATGTTGCCAAAAGTGCCATTGTTATGTTTTTGGCCGAAGTCCTCTCAGGAATCTTAAAAGAAGAAGAAAAAAATCAATCCTTATATACTTATTTGGAAACGACATTGTTATGGCTCGATACCAACGACGAAATTTCAAACTTTCATCTTCTGTTCTTACTCAATTTATCAAGGTATCTTGGGTTTTATCCTGAATTAGCAAACACTAACCTTGACTACTTTAATTTGGAAGACGGAAAATTTCAAAACCAAAAAACAAATCTATATTGTATTTCGGGTGAGAAATTGACTCAATTCAAACAACTTTTAGGCATAAATTTTGATGCATTAAATTCTGTAAATATAAACTCTAAAAAAAGGCAGGATATATTAAATATGATTTTGCTTTATTTTGAGTTACATTTGGGCAGCTTGAAAAAGCCTAGATCTTTGCAGGTATTAAATCAGGTTTTTGCATAATGAAACAATTGATTTCGTTGTTTATTTTACTATTTGCTTCACTTGCAGTTTCGCAGGATATCGTCATACTTAATAATATTACCTATCAGCCAATTCCCGGAGTTGCGGTTTATAACGCATCGAAGTCTATAAGTGCTTTTACAGATTTAAATGGAAGCGTAAATCTCAATAAATTTAGCGATACAGAAGATATTTATTTTAGACATATTTCTTTTCAAATTTTAAAGACGACTAAACAAGATATTTTACAAGGAACTAAACGACTGTTATTACAACCAAACACTCAAAGTTTAAGCGAAATTATTATTTCGGCTTCAAAATTTGTCCAAAGCAAGGAAGAAATACCTCAAAAGATCACCAGTTTAGATACAGAATCCATTCAGTTTTCAAATCCACAGACTAGTGCAGATCTGCTGGATAATAGTGGCAATGTATTTATTCAAAAAAGTCAGCAAGGAGGAGGCAGCCCAATGATAAGGGGATTCTCAACGAACAGACTGTTAATTTCTGTAGATGATGTACGAATGAATAATGCCATTTTTAGAGGAGGTAATTTGCAAAACGTGATCTCTATCGACCCATTTTCTGTTGAAAATACCGAAGTCATTCTAGGCTCAGGGTCTGTAATATATGGAAGTGATGCAATTGGCGGCGTTATGAGTTTTTATACGCAACGTCCCCAGATTTCTTTTACAGGCGCACCTATGCTAAATGCCAATGCCATTGTACGTTATGCCAACGCAAATCAGGAAAAAACCTCTCATCTCGATTTTAATATTGGATTTAAAAAATGGGCTTTTTTAACCAATGTTAGCTATACTGATTTTGGAGACCTCAGAATGGGTAAACACGGTCCTGATGATTATTTGCGAAAGGAATATGTCCAAACCGTAAATGGTGTTGATGAAATGGTTGCCAACAATAACGAACTGATTCAAAACCCTTCGGGTTATGACCAGTTTAATATTATGCAGAAAATTCGATTTGAAAAAACCCAAACCTTGTTTTTTGACCTGGGTCTACACTACAGTACGACTTCAGACTTTTCACGATATGACAGGTTATTACGGTATCGAAATTCAAACCTGCGTTCGGCAGAATGGAATTATGGACCACAAGACTGGTTTATGGCTAATTTCAGGATAACAAGAATAAGCAGTAGATCTAATTTGTATGACAAATTAAAAGTAACATCTGCGTATCAAAACTTTAAAGAAAGCAGATATGACCGAGATTTTCAATCAGAAATAAGAAATATAAGAAAAGAGAATGTCGATGCTTATTCATTTAACCTCGACCTTGAAAAGAATCTTTCTGATAAAACAGAATTTAATTACGGAATTGAGTACCTGTACAACAAAGTTTTTTCTGATGGTCAGGAATTCAACATTGCTACAAATTTGGGAGTTCCAACTGTTTCCAGATATCCTGATGGTGCAGACTGGCAATCCATGGCGGCTTATACCAGTTTAAAGTACAAGCCAAATAAAAAATTCGTTTTTCAGTCTGGGTTGCGTTACAATCATATAATTGTAAATGCCGATTTCACTGAGAATAACCAGTACCTAAACCTCCCTTTCAATACCTCTGAAGTAAATACAGGAGCTTTAACCGGAACAGCAGGAATTACCTGGTCTCCAAACGATATTTTACAATGGCGTTTAAATGCATCAACTGCTTTTAGAGCGCCAAATATAGACGATATTGGCAAGGTGTTCGATTCAGAACCTGGTTCTGTAGTTGTGCCCAATCAAAATTTAAAACCCGAATATGCATACAGTGGTGATTTAGGACTTGATCTTAATTTTAATGAGGTGCTTAGGCTTGAACTGGCCACATACTATACATATCTTGATAACGCACTGGTTAGACGAAACTTTGAACTAAACGGGGAAAGTGAGTTGCTTTACGATGGCGAACTGAGTAATATTCAGGCTATTCAAAATGCATCCAAAGCATGGATCTATGGTTTCGAAGCTGGACTTGAGCTTAATTTCTCAAAAGATTTTAAATTAATCAGCCAATATAATATTATTGGCGGTACAGAAGAAGATGAAGACATAGAAGTCCCGATAAGGCATGTATCGCCTAGTTTTGGTAATACGCATCTGGTATTTAGTAAAGATAAATTCAAAGTGGATGCTTTTATTAATTATAATGGTGAATTATCAAACGATCAACTGGCACCTTCTGAAATAGAAAAAGATTACATATATGCGGTGGATACTAACGGTAATCCCTACTCTCCTGCCTGGTATACTCTTAATTTAAGGACACAGTTTCAGTTTAATAGATCCACTCAAATTACAGCCAGTTTAGAGAACATTACAGACCAGAGATACAGACCTTATTCTTCAGCCTTAACAGCGCCCGGATCAAACTTTATACTTGCCCTTAAATACTCCTTATAATTGATTGATTTTTAAACAAATTCTTTCTAAAAATTTCTCTACAAGAATAGAATTTAATCAATTCAATATTTAAAAAAGATCCTTTTTAAAGTGTTTTTCATCGAAAAAATTGACATATTTTTTCATTTAAACGAAAATCACCTGCATTTGTCGAATAACTAAGGTTTGGCATTGCTATTGCTATATTTTTGAAATGTATTAAAGTACGACCCGAATGCTTTAATGCCCCAAAACAAAAAAGACATGAAAAAAATTACCCTACTTATGAAAACTTCCGTTTACACGTTTTTCGTGTTTGTTTTTTTAAGTTCGTCTATAGCCGTAAGCCAAACCAATAGAGTTTTAGTAAAAATTGATTGGCCAAATCAGGCATATGAACATAAAGTGGAGGTTTATGATCCTGCCAATAACTTATTGGTAAGTATTTGTAATGGTGAAGAATGTTACCAAACTACAGGTTCATCAAACACGTTTAAAGCAACCTATGATCTTGGGTGTTTAGCTTTAGATCCTGTGGTTTTACCAAATTATACTGTAAAGTTATATGATGCAAATAATAATGGCTGGAGTTCTAGTGGCTCCGGAAGTAAAGTAACTGTAAATGTTGCGGGTGTTGATGTGTTTACTAATGATGGTAGTACAGCCAATACAGCGGGTGTTTCTTTTGATTTTAATGTTAACAGCACAACCTATTGTAATTATCCGGATACAGATGGAGATTTTGTAATAGATATGGTGGATCAGGATGATGATAATGATGGGATTTTAGATACAGAAGAGGGTCTGGGTCTTGATTCGTTTTCCTGTGCTATACCTTCTTTGATCTTTAAAGATGTTGTACTTGAATCTGGTACTGCCGGAAATGTTGGAGCTATCTACCGTTTTGGAAATGCGCTCGAAGGCTACGATGTACTATTGGAAATTGTGGAAAAGACCAATACTACAATTAATAAAATAGATGATGATACGGTCGACAATGCTAATTTCTTGCAATCAGAATTAACTTTTACAGGGACAGGAACTCCAGGTGTGACCTATAAATTCACTTTGGTAGATACCGGTACATCAACACCATCTTCAACAATCTATAGAATTGGTGGAACAACCTGGGATTGTGATGGTACAGATGAGTATCAGGAATCTGTGAGATACTATAATCCGTCAGCTTATGGATTAGATAACCCAACATCATTGACACAGGATACTTATGCAGATGGTACAGGAATAACAGCCGGTAATGTAACCTATGGGGGGTTTTCCACAAATACAATATTGAGATCCTATTTCCAATTTCAAAGCAACACCTTTAATATAAGGATGCAATTAAAAAAATCGACTTCTAATTCCAGGACTCGTTTATATGCCATGTCTTTTACGCAGTGTGATGTCTTTGATTATAAAGCACCAATTTTAACAATTCTTGCAGGAACAGATACTGATGGAGATGGAATTGATAATCAATTAGATTTGGATTCAGATAACGATGGTATCCCTGACAATGTTGAAGTGCAGCCAACAGTAGGTTATATTGCACCTAACAATGTATATGATTATGTAACCGGTATTGATACAGCGTATGCTGCCGGTTTAATAGTTACCGATACTGATGGGGATAATATACCAGATTTTATTGACACAGACTCTGATAATGATGGAATCCCTGACATCCAGGAAAACGGAATGGCAGATGCTATTGTGACCTTTGCAGATGATGATGGTGATGGATTGGACAACCTGTTTGAAACCAATGGGACTAATGATCTGACTTTTGATGTCAATGAAGATATTGAAAATCCTTCTGCTTCTATATTACCTGACACTGATGGTGACTTAGCAGCCGGTGGTGATTTGGATTACAGAGATAATTTAGACGCTTATTATTTTAATGCCTCTTTAGATTTTGATGGTGTAGATGATTATGTAGACAGCGATCTTGATTTAGACGGAATGCCTCAGGCAACGATCATGGGTTGGGTTAAGTTAGATGCAGATTTTGGAAACACAGCATATATTCTTAACCAAGGTGATGTCGAAGTAGGAGTAACTGCAAGTGGAAAATTATTTGCCAGTGTTAACGGCAGAACAATATCAGTTCCTGACACCTATGATCTAGATTTAAATAAATGGTATCACTTTACAGTTATTTTTGACAGCTCATTACCAAGTGAGAACTTGAAATTTTATGTAAGTGGAAAATTTGCCATAAAAATGAGTCATCCTAATTTATTATATCCAATAGATGTTTGGACGCCTGAAAGATTTACTATTGGTAAAGAAGCAGGGGATGATAAAAAATACTTTAAAGGCGCAATCGATGAGATACGAGTATTCAATACAGCGATAACAGAAGATCAGTTACACCAATTGATCCATCAGGAGATAGAAAACAATTCTGGTGTTATTAAAGGTAAAGTGGTTCCTAAGAACATTGTAGACTTTAATACAAGCGCAACCATTCCTTGGTCAGCTTTGGAGGTTTACTACCCTATGACAGACATCATTAGTTCTAAAACTTATGATTATTCAAATAATAACTTTACAGCGACCTTGCATAACATTAGAACCATGCAGGCACAAACAGCGCCAATGCCATATGCAACAATAGCAGATGGTGACTGGGATCAGATGAGTACCTGGAAGAATGGCGAGGTATGGGATTTGTCTACCAATCCGGAAGCC
>CBDUIO010000164.1:0-5590 GCA_965367355.1 uncultured Flavobacteriaceae bacterium | reverse complement strand
GCCCGAAACAAAGGTTATTTTGAGGCTAAAAATATTTTTGCCATCAATTTGGTAAGCTCGCCGGGATCTGGTAAAACCTCTATTTTAGAAAGAACATTATCAGATTTAAAAGAAGAGATTCCGTTTTATGTTATTGAAGGTGACCAGCAAACAATGAATGATGCCAACAGAATTGATGCTTTGGATATTCCTGTGATTCAGATAAATACAGGAAAAGGATGTCATTTAGAAAGCGATATGGTTTATGATGCAGTTAAGCAGTTGAATATAAAAAATGACTCCATTTTGATGATTGAAAATGTGGGGAATCTGGTTTGTCCTTCCATGTTCAATTTAGGGGAATCTAAGCGTGTAGTTATTATAAGTACAACCGAAGGTGAAGACAAACCAATAAAATATCCAGATATGTTTCATACGTCTGATGTTTGTATCATAAACAAAATTGATTTGCTCCCATATGTAAATATCAATTTAGATAAATTAAAAGAATACGCTTTACAAGTAAATCCGAATTTAAAATTCTTTGAAGTATCAGCTACTAAAGGCGAAGGAATGGATGAATGGTACAAATGGTTGAAATCAAATCAAAAATCGTAAATCGTAAATCGTAAATCGTAAATCGTAAATCAAAATGTGTTTATCAATACCAGGAAAACTAATTGAAATAACAGCGCAACTTGATGAAACATTCAGAACGGGTAAAGTTTCTTTTGATGGAGTCATTAAAGAAGTAAGTCTAACTTTAGTACCCGAAGCTAAAGTGAACGATTATGTGTTGGTACATGTTGGAGCTGCTATCAGCACTATTGATGAGGAAGAAGCTAAAAAAACTTTTGATCTACTTAAACAACTCAACGAGTTACAAGATTTGGATCCACCAGATGCAGTATAGAACAAACAAAGCTGAACAATTTGTTCGGCTTTTTTTATTTAATTGAATTCTTAAACTGATTAAAATGCCACACGAAAGAGAAAGGAAATTTTTAATAAAAGATGATACTTTCAAAGATATATATTCCCATAAAGTAGTTATCATTCAAGGATTCTTATCTACTGTCCCGGAACGAACTGTGAGAATTAGAATAAGTGGAAATAAAGGATTTTTAACGATTAAAGGTATTGGCAATGATTCGGGAGTATCCCGCTATGAGTGGGAAAAAGAAATAGATATTCAAGATGCTCAAGATTTATTAAAAATATGCGAACCCGGTAAAATAGAAAAGACAAGGTACTTTGTAAAATCTGGTTCTCATACTTTTGAAATAGATGAATTTTTAGGAGAAAATAATGGATTGGTCATTGCCGAAATCGAATTGTCATCAGAATATGAAAAATTTGAAAAGCCAGTGTGGTTAGGAGAAGAAGTTACTGGAATACTAAAATATTATAACGCGATGATTGCTAAAAATCCTTTCAAAAATTGGAAATAATTTCTTCATTACAGAAATTAAAAAAGCCAAACAATTTCTTGTTCGGCTCTTAATGGTCGGGGTGGCAGGATTCGAACCTGCGACCTCCTGCTCCCAAAGCAGGCGCGATAACCGGGCTACGCTACACCCCGAATTGGTTATCATTTTAGGCTTGCAAATATATTGTTTTTCTTTAATAACAAATAATAATTATCTTTAAATAATTATATAATATATTAGCTATTATGAAACTGAAAACTGTGATTTGCGCTTTTATAATCCTCTTTAATTTTGTGTCTTGTGCCCAGGATAAAAATCCTGAAAATAAGGAACATAGTTATGAAATTGTAGTTGCAAACTTAGATATTCCATGGGGTTTTGTGTTTCTCCCGGACAATTCCATATTAATTACTGAAAAATCTGGAGAGCTTTTACATTTTAAAGATGGTAAAAAAACAAAAATTAGTGGATTACCTCAAGTTACTGTGTTAGGTCAGGGAGGTTTAATGGACATCGAATTGCATCCTAATTATAAAGAGAACGGTTGGATCTATCTTTCTTATGCTTCCTCTGAAGATGGAGACGATGATTCAGCAAATACGACCATAATGAGGGCTAAATTAAAGAACAACTCTCTTGTTGAAAATCAAATTCTGTACAAAGCTTCACCTGATAGCGACAGAGGACAACATTTTGGATCCAGAATTGAATTTGATAATAATGGCTACTTATATTTTAGTATTGGCGATAGAGGAAACAGAGATGTCAATCCGCAAGACATAACCATTGACTGTGGAAAAATTTACAGACTTAATGACGACGGAACAATTCCTGAAAATAATCCGTTTGTAAATACTCCAAATGCTAAAAAAGCAATCTACTCTTATGGACATAGAAATCCGCAGGGAATGGCAAAACATCCTGTCACGGGAGAAATCTGGACCCACGAACACGGACCAAAAGGAGGAGATGAAATAAACATTATTCATCCAGGAAAAAATTATGGATGGCCATTAATAAGTTACGGAGTCAATTACAGCGGAACAAAATTTACAGAACACACAAGTCTTCCGGGAATGGAACAACCAATCTACTATTGGGTTCCATCAATTGCTCCCAGTGGAATGGCTTTTATAACAAGTGATGTATATCCGGGTTGGAAGGGGAATCTTCTTGTTGGCTCTTTAAAATTTCAGTATTTGGACCGATGCGTCATTGAAAACAATAAAGTAGTAAAACAGGAACAATTAATTGGTAGTTTAGGTCGTGTACGCTCAGTAGAACAAGGCCCTGACGGATATATTTATGCAGGTGTTGAAAATGTTGGTATAGTTAAAATTATTCCCAAGAAATAGTAGTAAATTTGTATGAATTATAATTAAAATTTATGCTTATACTAGGTATTGGAGGAGGAACGGGTTGTGGTAAAACAACTGTGGTCAATCAAATACTTGCCCAACTTCCTGAAGGCGAAGTTGGAGTTATCTCACAGGATTCTTATTACAAAGACACATCGCATTTATCATTTGATGAGCGAATTAAGATCAATTTTGATCATCCCAGATCCATTGATTTTGAATTACTTGAAAATCATTTAAAAGAATTAAAAAAAGGAAATGTCATTGAGCAACCTGTCTATTCCTTTGTAAAGCATAACAGAACAGGCGATACCATAATGACCAATCCGAGAAAAGTCATGATCGTGGAGGGTATTTTAATATTGACCAATCCTGAATTAAGAGAAATGTTTGATATTAAAATTTTTGTACATGCCGATAGTGATGAAAGATTAATAAGACGACTAAAAAGGGATATTGCTGAAAGAGGTAGAAATCTGGAAGAAGTCTTAGAAAGGTATCAAACAACACTAAAACCTATGCATCAGCAATTTATAGAACCTATGAAGGAGTATGCAGATATTATTATTCCTAATAACAAATACAATACAGTAGCTATAGATATAGTTAAAACAATAATTAACGAAAGATTGTATAATGACTAAAAACAAAAAACTGGTTTTCAAGATTTTCAAAAATATCTTTGTGTTGATTTTTGTCGTTTTTGCTGTTTGGATGTTATTTTTTGACACCAATTCTTTTTTAACCCACCTTGATTTGAACAAAGAAATGGATGATCTTGAAAGTGAAAAGGAATATTATAAACGAGAAATTGAAAAAGATAAAAAAGAATTAGAAACCTTGACTAATGATGGAGGTTTGGAAAAATTTGCAAGAGAAAAATATTACATGAAACGAGATAATGAAGAAATTTATATAATTGAATACGAAGATAGTATAGCCAAAACAACTGAAGATGAGTAAATCTTTATTTAAGCAATTCAAATCGGTTTCCTCAAAAGAATGGAAACAAAAGATCCAGGTTGATCTTAAAGGTGCCGATTACAATGAAACCTTAATTTGGAAAACAAATGAAGGCATTGATGTAAAACCTTTTTATCATGCAGATGAATTTGATTCACTGCCAAATGTATTAGGAACTCGAGCTTCAACCTTTAAAGTTTGTCAAACCATTTTTGTTTCTGATGTAATAAAATCAAATAAAAAAGCAATAGATTCTATTAAAAGAGGTGCTGAAAGTATACAATTCATCATTCCAAATGACAACGTCGATCTGGAACAACTCCTTAAAAATATAGATCTTACATCAATTCCAATCCATTTTCAGTTACAGTTCCTATCAGCTTCATTTATAGAAGATATAATTAAACTGAATACAAATTCAGAAATCCATCTTAATATAGACATTATTGGGAATTTAGCCAGAAACGGAAACTGGTTTTTAAATAATAAGGAAGATCATATAATCCTGGAAAACATAATTGAAAAAGCCAATTCCATTAAGAGCACCTTAAGCATCGATGCAAATTTATACCAAAACGCAGGAGCCAACATTGTGCAGCAATTGGCATATTCTCTGGCCCATGTTAATGAGTATTTAAACCATTTTGGAGATAAGATAAAAAATCAAATATGTTTTAATGTATCGGTTGGAACTAACTATTTCTTCGAAATTGCCAAACTTAGAGCATTAAGAGTATTATGGAGAACATTGGCAAATGAATATAAGATCAATCCGGAATGCATCATTTTTGTTAGTCCTAGCAAAAGAAACAAAACTATTTATGATTATAATACCAATATGCTTCGAACAACAACCGAATGCATGAGTGCTATAATAGGAGGAGCGGACACTATCAGCAATTTACCTTACGACAGCATATTTCATAAAACCAACGAATTTGGAGATCGTATTTCACGAAATCAGTTATTGATTCTCAAAAACGAAAGCTATTTAAGTAAAGTCGACAATCCTGCTGATGGTGCTTATTACATAGAAAGCCTTACATCTCAAATTAGTGAAAAAGCCCTAGCCCTTTTTAAAGATATTGAAGCAAATGGAGGCTTTTTTAAGCAATTAAAAGAAGGAACCATTCAGCGTAAGATAAAGGAAGCTGCAAAAATGGAGCAAGAGAAGTTTGATATGAAGGAGGAGATTTTGTTAGGCTCGAACAAACATCCAAATTTAAATGACAAAATGAAAGACCATTTAGAGCTTTATCCATTTGTTAAAATAAAGAAGCGGAAAACATTTATTGAACCAATTATAGAGTCAAGATTAGCCGAGAAATTAGAACAAGAACGATTAAAAACGGAATAAATATTATTTAGTCATGAAATTTCAAATTAAACCCCTTATTGTATTGCTGATATTTTTTGTTTTAGTTAGTTGTAAAAAAGATGAATCTTTATCAGAGTACAAATATTCTTCAAATGAATTTCAGGTAAGCTGTGAAGGAGTGAGTCCCGAATTATTGAAGGAAGCTGTTTATTCCTTTGAAGAAGATATCAACAATTATTTTGCCCAAAAAGGCACTAAAAATTTGTCTCAGGCTTATTCCAGAGCGGTCAATTTAGGAATTTATGGTCGCGCTAAATACGAGGAAATAGCATCCCCACACACAATTGAAATCTTCGAAATTCTTAAAAAAGATAAAACTCTTTGGAATTTAGAAGGGGAAACTAATTCCCTGAATTATGATAACCCCTTTGTTACATGTTTAGCTGAAAATTTAACTAATAAAGATCTTCAAACTACATTTAAAGCATTACTGTCAACAAATAGTATGAGTGCAAATCTTTTTGGAGAACCTTTAAAAAGAA
>CBDUIO010000163.1:0-5607 GCA_965367355.1 uncultured Flavobacteriaceae bacterium | reverse complement strand
GTGTCGTCTTCAGAAACCTCGATGACAACTAAATTATTAAAACAATAGTATAATATATAGAAAGCTGCTAATTGCAGCTTTTTTTTAACTCTTATTTGCCAACTGTCCGCAAGCGGCATCAATATCTTTGCCTCTGGATCTGCGGATTGTAACAATAATATTTTTAGCCTCTAACATATCAACATACATTTTTATGGCAGAATTATTGGCTTGTTGAAATTCGCCGTCATCAATTGGATTATATTCAATCAAATTAACTTTACTAGGGGCAAATTTGCAGAATTGAATGAGTGCTTCAACAGCTTCTTTGGTATCGTTGATTCCTTTCCAGACTACATATTCATAGGTAATTCGGTTTTTAGTCTTATCATACCAATATTCCAAAGCTTCCCTTAAATCATTAAGTGGAAAAGTTTCGTTAAAAGGCATGATGGAAGTACGAACTTCATCTATGGCGGAGTGTAGTGAAACAGCCAGATTGAATTTAACTTCATCGTCTGCCATCTTTTTTATCATCTTGGGCACACCCGAAGTTGAAACCGTTATTCGCCTTGGAGACATCCCTAATCCCTCTTTAGAGGTTATCTTATCAATCGCCTTTAGCACATTATTATAATTCATCAAGGGTTCACCCATACCCATAAAAACAATATTGCTTAAAGGCCTATTATTATAAAGTCTGCTCTGCTTATCTATGGCCACTACCTGATCATAGATTTCATCAGGATTTAAATTACGCATACGTTTTAACCGAGCTGTTGCACAAAACCTGCAGTTCAAACTGCAGCCTACCTGACTTGAGACACATGCAGTAGTCCTGGATTTAGAAGGTATCAATACCGATTCAACTAACAATCCATCATGAAGCCTTACAGCATTTTTTATGGTACCATCATTACTGCGTTGCATGGTGTCAACCTGAATATGATTAATAACAAAATTGTTTTTTAGCATATCCCTGGTCTCTTTTGAGACATTGGTCATACCATCAAACGTATGTACCGATTTGTTCCAAAGCCATTCATAGACCTGGTCACCACGGAAAGCTTTATCACCTTGAGATAAAAAGAATTCTCTCAATTGATCTTTAGTAAGTGCTCGTATGTCTTTCTTCAGTTTTGACATTTACAGACAAAAAAGCCTCGATAAACGAGGCTCTTAACTTTTTAAAATTTAAGCTCCTAAAATAAATTCAGGTTTATATGATCAACATGGCATCGCCATAGCTATAGAATTTATACTTCTCTTTTACAGCTTCATCATAGGCCTTCTTAAGAAAATCGTGACCGGCA
This sequence comes from uncultured Flavobacteriaceae bacterium, assembly GCA_965367355.1. Lineage (GTDB taxonomy): Bacteria > Bacteroidota > Bacteroidia > Flavobacteriales > Flavobacteriaceae > Site-B1. The sequence goes on along the minus strand of CBDUIO010000163.1, from coordinate 4,315 downwards.
AAAGCAGATGCCATCATTAATAAAGTTGATTTTGGTGTATGGAAATTCGTGATCATACAATTGGCAATGCTAAATTCATATGGCGGAAAAATAAATTTATTGGACCAACCTCCGAATTCATTAAGAGTTCCGTCAGATGACACAGAACTTTCAATAGCTCTCATCACAGTAGTTCCAACAGCGCAAATACGCTTTCTATTCTCAATTCCTCTGTTAACTATTTCAACAGCTTTGGAATCTATATAAATTTCTTCGCTGTCCATCTTATGTTTGGACAGGTCTTCTACCTCAACTGGGTTAAAGGTGCCCAAACCAACATGTAAAGTTACTTCTGCCAGATGTACTCCTTTTATTTCCAATCTTTTTAAAAGATGCCTGGAAAAGTGAAGTCCTGCAGTAGGAGCTGCAACTGCTCCCTCATTTTTAGCATAAATTGTTTGGTAACGTTCTTCATCTTCAGGAGTAACCTCCCTTTTAATATATTTAGGAAGAGGAGTCTCTCCTAGTTCTGTTAATTTAGTTCTGAACTCATCATAAGAACCATCGTATAAAAATCTTAAAGTTCTTCCTCTGGAAGTCGTATTGTCAATGACCTCTGCCACCAGGGTTTCATCTTCACCAAAATACAATTTGTTACCAATCCTTATCTTTCTTGCCGGATCCACAAGAACATCCCATAAACGTTGATCCTGACTCAATTCTCTTAATAAAAATACTTCTATTCTGGCGCCGGTTTTTTCTTTATTACCGAATAATCTTGCCGGAAAAACTTTTGTATTATTAAGTATCATGACGTCATTCTCGTCAAAATAGTCAATAATATCTTTAAATAATTTGTGTTCAATGGTTTGATTTTTTCTGTTCAAAACCATCAATCTGGATTCATCTCTGTTTTCAGCCGGATATTCTGCTAATAATTCGTTTGGTAAATTGAAGTTAAAGTGTGATAATTTCATTCTTTATTTTTTAGAAGTGGCAAATATACAATCTCAAACAAGGCGTTGTCAAGTTTTTAGCTATGTATTATTATTTATTTATTGCAATGCCAATGGCAGCAAGGTCTTTCCAGAAATCGGGGTATGATTTAGATACAACTTCAGCATCTTCAATTATGATCTCTGTTTTAAGTGCCAATGGTGCAAATGCCATAGCCATTCTGTGATCATTGTAAGTTTCAATTAAAATGCTATCCTTAATTTCCTGGGTCTCTTTTAGTTGTAAGCTGGTATCAGAAATGATTACTTGTCCACCCAACTTTTCTATTTCGGTTTTAAGTGCCAAAAGCCTATCCGTTTCTTTTATTTTTAATGTGTGTAATCCGGTTAAATTACATTTCAAGCCGAGACCCAGGCAGGTAACCGCAATGGTTTGGGCAATATCCGGTGCGTTTGAAAGATCCAGTTCCACTCCATTCTTAAGACTGGAACGTTTAGCTTTTTTGATGTGAATGGCATTTTCCTGAAATTTAGTCTCAACACCAAAATTTTTGTAAATGGAAGCCAAGACAGAATCACCTTGCAGACTTTTATGCTTGTATGAGGACAGAACCAATTCATTACCAATCTCGCTCAAAGCCACTAAACTGTAAAAATAAGACGCAGATGACCAATCTGATTCAACAACCAGTGACATGTTGTTTATGTTTTTAATTAGAGGGTCTACCTTAATAATATTACCTTCAAAAGAAGTATTAACTCCAATCTGGTTTAACAAATTCAATGTCATTTTAATATATGGAGTTGATGTTATTTCTCCATTCAAGCTTAATTCTATTCCGTTCTTTAATTTTGGGGCAATCAATAGTAATGCAGAAATATATTGACTGCTAACATTGGCACTTAAAGAAACCTTTCCTCCCTCTAACTTTTTTCCTTTTATCTTTAATGGAGGAAATCCTAGGTTTTCCAAATATTCAATATCAGCACCCAATTCAACCAAAGCATCAACCAAAATCTTAATGGGTCTTTCTTTCATTCGTTTAGACCCTGTTAAAATAATTTCTCTATCGTCCTGAACCGAGAAATAGGCTGTTAAAAAGCGCATGGCAGTTCCCGCATGATGAATATCTATGATATCTTCACTGGATTCAAGTGCTATTTGCATTAATTGTGAATCATCTGAATTGGAAAGATTTTCTATTTCAATTCCCGGAAATAATGCTTTTAATAATAATAACCTGTTAGATTCGCTTTTGGATCCGGTCACTTTTATTTTAGGAGCACGACTTTTTAAAGATGATCTGTTAAGTTTTAAGTTCATTTAAGACTGCAAAATGTTAGGCTTGTAAAACTACTTTAATTTTTCGTTATTATGATGTCTGTCATGGTCTCGCTTTGTTTTTTTATCCATTCTTTTATTGAAAGCAGCCTGAAGGTCTATACCTGTTTGATTTGCTAAACATAACACAACAAAAAGCACATCGGCAAGTTCTTCACCCAAATCTTTTTCCTTGTCACTGTCTTTTTCGCTTTGTTCTCCATAGCGCCTTGCAATGATACGTGCAACTTCACCCACTTCCTCGGTCAATTGTGCCATGTTAGTTAATTCGTTAAAATATCTAACACCGTGCTCCTTTATCCAATCATCTACTACTTTTTGAGCGCCTTCTAGATTCATAGTTTACTTCTTTAAGAATTAATTCTTCATTTTTCTTATCCATAACTCTCTGGTAAAACTCTTTGATCTTCTGATATTCCTCAGGTAAAACCAAGGTTTTATTTAATTTAAGAGTCATTATAAATTGAAGCATATTCCCCACTTTTCTTGTGAGATACGTGAATTCCCCATCATTATCGTTGAAATGAATTATATCATTTTTAGGTAAATATTCAACTACATATCCCTGTGGAATAGCAACATTTATCTGGTATTCATTTTCAATAGGAAATTTAAAATCTATGGGGTAGTTTCTTGTATCCTCATTAAAAGGATTGCCTTTCGTTTCCAGAAATATCAAAGGTGAAAAGTACAATTTATTCCCTTTTTTTCTTATTTCACCATTTCCTATAAATTCATAAGATTGATTGATTGTATTTTCTAAATCGCTTTCACTTTTTGATTTGAAATTATAAATTTTCAATCCAATGTTATCTTTTTTAATACCATTGATTAACTCTCTTTCAGAAAGCGAATGAATCTCATTTCGATAATTCTCTGCTTGATAATCAGAATATTGAGATTTAACATTGCCGGTCATGGTCAAATCTGAATTTAATCTGATATTAACACTGACTTTTTTAGTAGATGGCTTTTTAGGTACTAAATCTATCCATTGAGAAGTACCTTCTTCTTTGATTAATAAACCCTTGTTGGTTAAAACTTTAAGTGGCAAAACATTGGGTGAAGTAAAATTATCTGAGGCATCAAAAAACGTATAACTATTGTTTATTTTGACAGCACATATTATATAATTGAAAGCATTTTTAGACGGGGTTTGGGGGAATCCGTTGTTTAAGGTATTTATTAACACAGGATATGCCTTTAATCCAGTGTATCGAAGTAAAGATAACAGAGTCAAATTGATATCTGCCGTATTGCCAATACCTGCGCTGTAGCTTTTACTAATACCAAGATTGGGCACATATCCTTCCAATCCGTTCCATTTCATTTTTAATTTAATATAATTATATAGTATTGCAGCTTTTTCAATATCATTTTCGGTTCCGTTTAAAACAGTTTTTAGATCATCTTCAAATAAATCATATAGTTCTGAACTACTGTTATATCCCAAGGTATTGTTAATAGAGCCTGCTATTTCATCCCAACTTGCGGCCAGAACAATTTCTTCATCCAATTCTAATTGTTCCGGTATCAGGCTCAATTTAGCTCTATAGGATTCAATATTGGAAAATGGTTCATCTTTTATACCGGGTATATCTTCATGTGTAATAATTATCATATTCTCTGACACTCCACTTTGTCTTGGTCCTACAGATAGGGTACTCTCATCTCTAACTCTTTTAGATCTTTCAACTTTAGGGGTGATTGATGAATTTGGATTAAAAATAGTTGCAAAATTCAATGAATCGGGAATTCTTAACCTTACGTCCAATTTTTTAATTGGAATATCCATTTGCAATGGAATGTTTGAAGCAAAGCAACAATCTGTTTCTAATATATATTTAAATTCTATAACACATCCTTCATTAAGGTCTGGTAAAATATATTTTGAAGTATTAATTCTTGAATTGTTGACTATCTCAACAATGCTATCTTTCTTAAAACTGCTTCTAGAAATCTCATTATCTACTAAATTATATGTAAATGCCTGTAGATCTCTTATTTTTTCATCATTATAGAAGGATATGAATTTTGC
>CBDUIO010000162.1:0-5659 GCA_965367355.1 uncultured Flavobacteriaceae bacterium | reverse complement strand
AGCAATAACAATTTCATCAATCTGGTTGTAAAGCTTCTGAAATATGCCATCGTTGTTCTGTTTTTAATGCATACGGCAGGATTGATAGTGCGCTGGTACATCTCTGGACATGCGCCTTGGAGTGATGCCTATGAATCCATGATCTACGTTGCCTGGGCCACAATGCTGTTTGGGTTAATATTTGGCCGTAAAAGTGATCTCACCATTGCAGCAACTGCTTTTGTGACGTCTATGATACTTATGATCGCCCACTGGAACTGGATGGATCCTGCCATTGCTAATTTGCAGCCTGTGTTGAACAGTTACTGGCTTATGATACATGTTGCTGTTATAGTTGCCAGCTATGGACCGTTTACCTTAGGTATGATATTGGGTATAGTTTGTTTAATTCTTATGGTATTTACAAATAGCAAGAACAGAGAGAAAATGCTATTGAATATTAAAGAATTGACAATTATCAATGAAATGGCACTGACTGTAGGTCTTGTTCTTCTTACTATTGGAAACTTCCTAGGTGGTATGTGGGCAAATGAAAGCTGGGGACGTTATTGGGGATGGGATCCAAAAGAAACCTGGGCATTGATCAGTATTATGGTTTATGCTTTTGTATTGCATATGCGATTAATTCCCGGACTTAGAGGTCGGTTTGCTTTTAATTTGGCTTCTATGATCGCTTTTGGAAGCATCATGTTTACTTATTTTGGAGTTAACTTTTACCTGTCGGGATTGCATTCATATCAGTCAGGTCAACAGATTGCAAGTTTTAAAATAATTGCGGTTGCTGTTGTATTGACGTCAATCCTTGGAATTTTGGCTTATAGGAAATACCTTAAATATCTCAAAAAGTAGATATTAGCATAGATATAGTTCAATATATTCTGAAAGGAAGATATTTTTTTTAAATTAGATTTTTAAATCAAGGGCTCATGAGTTTTTTAAAAAAATTAAAGCCGGCTAATTTTATTATGCTGCTGTTATGCTTGGTAATCATCATTGTTGCCGAATATTTGTTCTTAACGGGAGATAAACTTCACGGAATATTTGTGGGTCTTTGGGCGCCAACTTTACTGGGTGTTATGATCTATTTAAAACTTGTAGAGAATGGTGGCAAATAATATAGTTTTCTGGTTCTCTGTGATAGTTTTTATTTTGGTGACCTTATGGGCTATTTGGTTAATTCGAGAATTTGATAAAGCCGGGAAATAGTTTAAAATAAGGTTGAATTTTCCAGTTCAGGATAGTTGACTTCATCTGCAATTGTTTCCACATTTGTATCCATTCGATTGTTATAAATATCTTTACTAACGGTATATGCCTCTAAAAGGTCTTCGTCATAAGGTTGCATAATGATTTCGTTAACAAGGTCCTTGGAGAGTGAACTGTCCAACCATTTTTTTTCAGATTCGAGATTAAGAATAACAGGTTGTCTTTTTTTAATATTATGTATTTTTTCAAATAATGGTGATGCCTTTTTTGTAAGGATGGAAAATGTGATATAAGTGCCTATAATTGTATAAATTCCGGCTAAGGATATTGTTTCATCATCCCTTCGGTGTATATAAAACGGATACTTTTTCTTGTTATGGGTATGCGGTTCAAAAAAACCGGTTACCGGAACAAGGCAGCGTTGATTTAAGGCTACGTCTCTGTAAATAAAATGATTAAATAATTTTTCACTTTGGGCATTCAATCCTGCACCATACTTTACGGCTTCCTTGTAATAAGGTTTAATTTGGTCAGGTTGTTTATTGTCAGGAACAATTCCCCAAATTCCCGGTGCCAAGACCTCCGGTTTTTGTTGAGGAATTACCAGCATGTTAGGGTGAGCAAATCCGTTTAAATGGTATTGCGGCTTATTGAACAAGGTTCTATGTTGTTCATTGCTTATAGTTGCACTGTAGCGTTGTTCCAGCTCGTTAACATTTCTTAGAAGTCTGGTTTGATAACACATGCTTAAAAGTCTTTTTTTTAAAGTTAAGCATTTTTATAAATAACATTATTTTGATTTTCTTTTTCTTAAATTTATGTTATGAAAACCATTACAAGTAAAAAAACAATTTGCACCCATGTTGGTGAAGTGGAGGACAAGCGCTTTAAAGGTGCTGTTTCTCCCATTTACATGTCCACTTCCTATCAATTTGAAGACGTTGATGTAAAGCGATACCCAAGGTATTTTAACACTCCAAATCAGGAGTATCTATCAAAAAAAATAGCAGCATTGGAGCACGCTGAAGCCGGAATGATATTTGGTTCTGGTATGGCAGCTATCAGCACAACATTCCTGGGATTTTTAAAAAAGGGAGATCACATAGTTTTGCAAAACACCTTATATGGAGGCACTTCTAATTTTATACAGGAAGAGTTTCCAAAATTGGGGATAGAATTTACGTTTACCAATGGATTAAAGATTTCAGATTTTGAATCCGCCATAAAACCAAACACCAAACTTATTCATATTGAAACGCCTTCCAATCCTTTGATGACCATTACAGATATGGAAGCGATTGCAGGTTTGGCGAAATCAAAAAACATTATTACTACTATTGATAATACGTTTGCAAGTCCAATAAACCAGAATCCTATAGATTTTGGTATTGATATTGTTATTCATTCGGCAACAAAATATCTTGGAGGTCATTCTGACATTCTTGCCGGTGCAGTTACCTGTAAGCAGGAACATATGGATGCAATATGGAATACTGCAAAGAATTACGGGGGCAGTTTGAGTGATTTCATGGTTTGGATGCTCGAGCGAAGTATAAAAACACTGGTCGTTCGTGTTAAAGAACAAAATAGGAATGCCAGAAAATTAGCTCGGTATTTGGCTAAGCATGAAGATGTAAAACAAGTTTTATATCCGGGATTGAAAAGTCATCCGGATTATAAATTGGCAAAAAAACAAATGAAAGGATTTGGAGGAATGTTATCCTTTGAATTGAATGAAGGACTTGACGCATCTATTTTTCTACGATCATTACAGTTGATCAAACCATCCATGAGTCTGGCAGGAGTGGAAAGTACCATGCTTTTACCTTCATTAACATCTCATGCCTTGATAAGTAAGGAGGAAAGGGAAAAAGTTGGAATAAGTGATAATCTAATTCGTTTTTCGGTTGGTATTGAATCTGCCAGAGACTTAAAAGAAGATATTGAACAAGCTATTATAAACGTAAAAAAAGAGCAATTAGATATTAGGATTTAATGATTTCTTTCGCCAATCTGTTTTAACAGAGACACCTATTTGAAGCCTGTCGAATGCTCTTGATTTAAAGCTCCATTTTAAATATCCCAACTCAAGATTTACATTATCAGATAATTTAAATCCCATGGCTCCATATAATCTGTTTTGTTGGAATTTAAAGCCATCTAAATTGTACATGATCTCATCAAACACAGAAATAAATAATGTTTCATTTATTGGATGTTTTACATGGAATCTATATCGAATTCTGTGCTGTGTTTCATAACTAGATTTATTATCTATAAATCGGTGGTCAAAGCTTAATCTGTTTACAAGAGAAAATTTCCCCGATTTATTTTTAAGATAGATCTGTTCATTAATTCGATGTTCAATAGTGTTAGGGTTATCATTGTCTCCAAAACTTCTGTCCCATACTAAGAACCCATAATTAAGGCCGGCTGAAATATTTTTATTTAAGCTGTAATTTCCACCTCCTTGAAAGAATAAAAAATTAAAGTTATTTGTTACCTCATAAGTTCTTAATTGCATAACAGTTTTTATGCTCCAATTTTCAGAAACCTGATGGGTTCCTGCATACATATACCATGCACCAACCTCCTTTTCTCCTGTTTCCTGAGCGATTGTATTGCAGAAGGACAATAAGAGTGCACAGAATAGAATTGATTTAAATTTCATTTTGAAATTCTTAAGAATAAAAGGAGCCCTGTTGGGCTCCTTTAGTTTTCAATTATAAGGTTTACTTGTAGCTTTCATCTAAGTGATGATGTTCATCAATTAGCGGTCCACCTTCCATTATTTGCTGAGAAGCCTGACTTGCAAATTTCTCAAAGTTAAGATGGAATGAGTGAGCTAAAGCAATTGCTTTACTTATGTAGCCACCTTTTTGTAACCAGGTATTCATTGGATCTAACATTTCTGTTGGTACGTTAGGACAATATTTAGGCATGAATAATCCGAAAATAGGATGTTGTTCAAAATCTACATTTTCCAAATCACCATTAAGTATTGCTGTGATCATCGCTCTTGTATATTTAAGTTTAATACGAGATCCAACACCATAAGGTCCGCCAGACCAGCCTGTGTTTACCAACCATACATTAACACCTGCATCGGTCATTTTTTTGCTTAACATTTCAGCATATACTGTTGGGTGCAATGGCATAAAAGGAGCGCCAAAACATGCTGAGAAAGATGGTACGGGCTCTGTAATCCCCGCTTCTGTTCCTGCTACTTTTGCAGTATATCCGGAAATAAAATGGTATGCAGCCTGACCGGGAGTTAATTTAGATACAGGAGGTAACACACCAAATGCATCACATGTTAAAAAGAAAATATTCTTAGGATTGCTTGCATAAGAAGGCTGTTGAATATTATCAATGTGATAGATAGGATAACTTACACGTGTGTTTTGTGTTATGCTGCTATCCATAAAATCAACCTCACCATTTTTAATTATGACGTTTTCTAAAATTGCACCAGGTTTGATGGCTCTGTAAATATCCGGTTCTTTTTCTTCGGTCAAGTCAATGACTTTTGCATAACATCCGCCTTCAAAATTGAAAATATTGTTTTCAGCTGTCCAGCCATGTTCGTCATCACCAATAAGTTTACGATCAGGATCAGCAGATAAAGTTGTTTTGCCGGTTCCTGACAATCCGAAGAAAATAGCTGTATCTCCATCTTCGCCTACGTTGGCAGAGCAGTGCATTGGTAATACATTCTTATCGGTTGGTAATATCATGTTCAATGCAGAGAAAATACCTTTTTTCATTTCACCTGTATAGGCAGATCCTCCAACTAATGCAATTTTCTTGGTGAAGTTTAGGATTGAGAAGTTACCTTGTCGGATTCCATAATCTGCCGGGTCAGGACATACATATCCCGGAGCACATAAAATCAACCAATCTTCTTTAAAGTTTTCTAATTCTGAAGCTTCCGGACGCAGGAACATGTTGTAGATAAACATGTTAGACCATGGGTATTCAGTTACTGTTCTTACGTTCAATCTGTACTTAGGATCAGCACAAACATAACCATCTCTTGCATAAATATCTTTACCGGAAAGGTAGTCCTCAATATTTGATTGTAAACGGTCAAAATTTTCAGGAGAAATAGGTTTATTTACTTTTCCCCACCATACTCTGTCTTTAGTATAGTCATCTTTTACCAGAAATCTATCCTGAGGAGATCTTCCTGTAAATTTCCCAGTGTTAATAGCTAAAGTTCCATTATTAGTTTCCACACCCATTCCTAATCTTAAAGTTTCCTTTTGTAATTCTTCAGGTGTTAAATTCCATTGTACAGATGCACCTTTAATTCCATACTTTTCTAAATCGATGTTTTTCATTTGTATCATTTTACTAGTTTAGGTATATGTTAATAATTTTTTGTTTAAAATGGCCATATTATAGGTACTAGTAGTAAAGTTACTATTAAAAACAATAATAATAAAGGGGC
>CBDUIO010000161.1:0-5688 GCA_965367355.1 uncultured Flavobacteriaceae bacterium | reverse complement strand
GCCGGTAAATATCCTGCTGTTTCACGAGGAAGGAACGGACGAATATTCCAGTAATTTCTGTAACCTCCAGATCGTCTTATTGCCTTACTTACATTTCCGGGACCGGAATTATAGGCCGCTAACGCTAAGTCCCAATCACCAAATATCCTATACAGGCTTGCTAAGTATTTGCTTGCTGCAATTGTTGATTTTATCGGATCGCTTCTCTCGTCAACATAGCTGCTAACATCCAAACCATATTGTTTTCCTGTATTAAACATAAATTGCCACAGCCCTGTTGCTCCAACTCTTGATTTGGCTTTTGGTTTTAGGGCAGATTCCACAATGGCAAGATATTTTATTTCCAGGGGAATGTCCTGATTGTCAAGCTCCTGCTCAAACATTGGGAAATAATATTCACTTAAGGCCATTAATCGATGCAATGATTCCTTTCTGTTTTTAAGGTAAGACTTAATGACGCTTTCCAGTGAAGGATTGTACTCTACATGAAATGGGGTTTTGGCATTAAGTCTTTCCAGTCTAGCCTTTAACGTGTCTGTTGGGAGTTCAGGATAATAAATAGGTTCGAAAGTAAGCTCTGTTACAGATTTATATATAGTGTCAAATAGCGAAGAACTATATAGCTCATCTAACCATTTTTGATCAATTTCTGCCGCAAAATCATGGTCTTCTAATTCTCTGTCAATAATTGGTTTTATGGGCTGGCCTTGAATGTCATTAATAACAGATCTCCCGTCAATTACAGAATCATTAGAAATTAATGTATTTGACTTTGTGAGCTTTCCAGAAATACTATCTTCAATTACTTTTTTAGATTCATTAGCAATTTGAATGCTATCCTGAGACCATACGGTCATAAATCTAAAAAATATAAATAATACAATAATAAGTCGCATAATCTGTTTTGGTTAACTGCTTCAACGCGGATGCGGCTAAATTCGTATTTTTTGAGCGAAAAAAGAAAAAATAAATGTTAAGGGTTTCTCTATTTTAGAATGGCCGCAATACCAGGAAGGGTTTTACCTTCTAAGCTTTCTAACATGGCGCCTCCGCCTGTACTAACATAGCTCACCTTGTCTTCAAATCCAAACTGTTTAACAGCCGACACAGAATCTCCTCCGCCAACTAATGAGAATGCGCCATTTTTAGTGGCTTCTGCAATTGAGTTTCCAAGTTCAATGGTGCCGCTGGCAAATTTTTCCATTTCAAACACTCCCAAAGGTCCGTTCCAAAGAATGGTTTTACACTGTAAAACCACATCGTGGAAAAGTTGCTTTGATCTTGGGCCACAGTCTAATCCCTGCCATCCATTTGGTATATTATCAACATCCACAATTTGTGTCTGTGCATCATTACTGAAAGAATCAGCTGCCATTACATCAACAGGTAAATGAACCTGAACGTTTTTTGCCTTAGCTTTTTTTAATATCTCCAGCGCCAAATCCATTTTATCATCTTCACAAATAGAATCACCTACTTTTCCGCCTAAAGCTTTTATAAATGTATAGGTCATTCCTCCTCCAATGATCAGGTGGTCAACTTTGTCTAAAATATTTTCAATAATTGTGATTTTAGAAGACACTTTTGCTCCGCCAAGTATTGCTAATACGGGTTTTTCACCTGACTTCATTACTTTGTCAATACTCTCTATCTCTTTAGCTAATAAATAGCCAAAACATTTATTATTAGGGAAGAACTCAGCAACTATTGTGGTAGACGCATGCGCTCTATGTGCTGTACCAAATGCATCGTTAACATAGATGTCTCCTAATTTAGAAAGTTGTTTTGCGAACCCCTTGTCTCCGCTTTCTTCTTCTTTATGAAAACGAAGGTTTTCAAGTAATAAAATCTCACCCGGCTTAAGACTGGCTGCCGCAGCTTCTGCTTCTGCTCCAACACAATCAGATGCAAATTTAGTCTCCACTCCTATAATATCCTCAATGGCGTTTTCAATATGTTTTAAAGAGAATTTATCCTCTGCACCTTTAGGGCGACCTAAATGTGACATAAGCACACAACTTCCGCCATCTTCTAAAATTTTAATAATTGTTGGTTTAGCCGAAACTATTCTGGTTGAGTCTGTTACTTCAAATTTATCATTCAACGGTACATTAAAGTCAACACGAATTAGTGCTCTTTTATTTTTAAAATTAAAGTCTTCAAGGGTTTTCATTATTATATGAGTTTAACAAATTAAAGGACAAATGTAACCAATAAAACCCTCTTAAAAAATGTCTTTTTTCACGAAAACGTTTTCAATTTAAAGAATTTAGAAAAGGCTATATTTGCGCTATGCTTTTTAAAGACATTTTAGGTCAGGATCATATTAAAAACCATTTGACTCATAGTGCAGATAATGGGAGGATTCCACATGCACAATTATTTGTGGGTCCTGAAGGCTGCGGTACTTTACCAATGGCAATTGCATACTCACAATATATCCTTTGCAAAAATACGAGTGGCGAAAACCTGGGCGGAATTGAAGCTTGTAACTTAAAATTTGAATCCATAGCTCATCCGGACCTGCATTTTGCCTTTCCGGTAACCACGAGTGAAAAAGTGAAAAGTAAACCGGTTTCTAATTTTTATTTAGAAGAATGGAGACAATTAATAAAGCAGCAGCCCTATGGTAATTTGTTTGACTGGTATAAACTGCTGGGTGTTGAAAATAAGCAAGGACAAATTGGTGTTGAAGAAGCCCAGGAAATTGTAAAATCTCTGTCTTTAAAATCCTATGAAGGTGGTTACAAAGTAATGATTATCTGGATGGCAGATAAGCTAAATATTGCTGCAGCAAACAAGCTTTTGAAATTAATTGAGGAACCGCCTAACAAAACTGTTTTTATATTAATCACAGAGGACGAGGACCAGATCATTAACACAATTAAATCCAGGTGTCAGGTCCTTCATTTCCCGCCTTTATCAGAAGAGGTCATTAAAAATGCTCTGATCAAAAATTTTAGTTTAGAGAATTCTATAGCTTCAAAAATAGCCCATCAGGCAAATGGAAATTATAATAAAGCCTGCGATCTGGTTTATCATGACAGTGAAGACAATCAGTTTGAAGAGTGGTTTATTTTCTGGATTCGATCAGCATTTAAAGCCAAGGGAAACAAAAGCGCTATTCACGATCTTATTTCCTGGAGTGAAGAGATCGCTAAAAATGGTCGTGAAACCCAAAAACAGTTTTTAAATTTTTGTCTAGATTTTTTCAGACAAGCGATGCTTCTTAACTATAAGGCTGATGAATTGGTTTTTTTAGAACCTAAATCGGAAAAATTCAAACTCGAGAATTTTGCCCCATTTGTTCATGGAAATAACATTCTGGAAATTTCTGATGAATTACAAGACGCTATTTATCATATTGAGCGAAACGGTAATTCGAAAATTATTCTTACCGATCTTTCCATTAAACTGACTCGTCTGCTTCATAAATCGGCATAACATAATGGCTAATAATTGGTTTGTAATAATTAATCCAACTTCGGGCAATGGAGCGAGCAGAAAGAAATGGCCAAAAATAAAATCGCATTTAGAATCTCAGGGATTTGGTTTAGATTTTGCCTTTACAGAACACGAAAATCACAGTCCGCAACTAGTGAAACAAGCAATCGAAACCGGAATTTTGAATATTATTTGTGTTGGAGGGGATGGAACCTTGCATAATATTGTTAATGGAATTTTAAATCAGGATAAGGTGCCTTCTAATAAGGTTACAGTTGGTATGATTCCTATTGGAACGGGAAATGACTGGGCAAAAACACATGCCATTCCAAAGGACTTTAAAAAAGCCATTGAAATTATAAAAACCGGAAATAGAAAGGTACAGGACCTTGGTAAAATAGAATTTTCGACTCAGGCCAAAAAGCCAATTTATTTTAACAATCTTGCAGGAGTTGGTTTTGACGGATTTGTGGTTAGTAAAGTTCATAAATACAAACATTTTGGTGCCATCGCATATCTTGTTGGAGCCATTTTAGGGTTATTCAGATATAAAAATTATAAGGCCAAGATTGCAGTAAACTCAAGTGAAATTAATTCTAAAACCTTGATGGTTTTAATAGGGTTGTGTAACTATTCAGGCGGTGGGATGCGACTCACTAAAAACCCGGATCCTTTTGATGGCTTATTCGATATTAGCATAGCTAAAAATATTGGTAAGTTTGACACCATAAAGAACTTAACAACTCTTTTTAATGGCAAAATAGTCAATCATAAAAAGGTGGAAACACTAAAAAGTGATGCAATTACCATAAGAATTGAAGGAGATTATAAGCCATTTATTCAAGCTGATGGTGAGTTGATTGGAAAAGGAAATGTTAAGTTTTCGATTGTCCCAAAAGCATTTTCGTTCTATGGAAATTGATAAATTTGAATAAAATAATTAAACAAGTTGCTAAAACCTTTGGAAGCCAAAACAGAATTCAAAAGAATATACATATTTTTTTACCTTACTATTTTTTATCTTTTGGGTTTGTTTTTAAGCAGCTATTACAGGCCATATATTTATTCAAATAATATTAACGATTATGGTTTGGCTGATATTGGCTCTAATATCTTGTTCGTTCCGGGTGTGTATTTTTTAATTCTATTTATTCGTAATAAGCCTTTATTTGGATTAATTAAAGATATCTATTACCATTTAATCATTCTTATTTTTGTTGAAATACTGTCCTATTTTAGAGAAGGAATAGGAACTTTTGATATAAAAGATATTTTAGCCTTGCCTGTAGGAGCAGGAATAACTTACTTTATTATGAAAAATAAAAGATTGCCAATTAAACACTCTAAAAATTAACCTATGGAAAATACATTTAAACACATCACAGAAATACTCCTTCTTGCGTTTTTAATCATCACGTTTTTACAATCTGGACTGGATAAAATTATTGATTGGAAAGGAAATGTTAGTTGGTTAAAGGATCATTTTTCAAAAACCTTTATGAAAAACATGGTGCCTTTTAACGCGGCTGTTATTCTGCTTATAGAAATAATGGCGGGAGTTCTGTGTTTAATAGGAATTTATCAACTTATAACAAACAATGATAAGACCTTTGGCTTATATGGATCTGTTCTTTCCTGTATTGCTTTATTAATGTTATTGTTTGGTCAACGTCTTGCTAAAGATTATGATGGAGCACGAACAATTGCTATTTATTTTATTCCCGCCGTATTTGCAGTGTATTTGTTAAATGTTTAATTCGTTTTATATGAACTCATAGTTTTAATCTACATCATTTTGGTTTTAAAGAACATTTTTGAAATAGGAATAAACATTAATCCGCAGAACATCAATAAAATAAACGCGTTTTTTAATCCAAAATTATGGGATAAATATCCAATTAATGGTGGTCCTATGAACATTCCTACAATTGAGTAAGTTCCAATAATTGATATTGCCATTCCCGGGGAATATTTCTTCGATTTACCGGCTAAAGTATAAGTCATTGGAAAAATGGCAGAAACTCCAATTCCTACTAAACAAAACCCTGTTAATGCAGTCCAAAATAGTGGAAAAATAATAGCTAAAAGAATTCCGGACGCAATTAAGAGGCCACTTAATATATACATCACAGGCATTTCTATTTTATCTAATAATCTATCCAAAAAGAACCTTGAAGTTGCCATACAGGTCATAAATAACAAATAACCATAGGTAAAAACATCTTCTTTGACGACCTCTTTAAA
>CBDUIO010000160.1:0-5730 GCA_965367355.1 uncultured Flavobacteriaceae bacterium | reverse complement strand
CAGAATCAACTAAAAATCAACATTCAACAATTCACCGCTTAATTGTAACAGTTCCAATTCCAGCAATTTAGCATCAAATTTTGAATTACTGTAGGCTGTTTTAGAATTTAAAAGATTGATCTGTGCCTGACGGAATTCTATGGAAGTAATCTGCCCCAGTTTATAACGTTCCTGAGTTCGTTCAAAATTATTCTGGTTTGTCAAAACATTCTTTTCCTGAGCCTGAAGGACAAATAATGCGTTTTGATAAGAATCATAGACATTATTCAAATTGTTTTTAAGGATCTCAAGTTGTTGCTCTTTTAAAATCTGCTGATTCTCCAGGGCAATTTTGGCATTCGCTACACGTGTCTTGGTGCTGCCTCCATCAAATAAATTCCATGACAGATTAATTCCGGCATTCAATCCGGTTGAATTAGACCCGGCTAAAAATGAAGTTGGCGGATTGATGCTTTTATTCCATCCATATGAGGTTGTTAAACCAGCTGTAGGTAAATAGCCGGATTTATTAAGTTTTAAATTAAATTCGCTTATTGCTATATTTTTTTCAAACTGCTTCAGCAATACATTATTATCAATGGCTTTGTTGAACAACTCCTCAAATGTTATCAATGAAATGAAATCAACATCTGTTTCAACTTCATAGCTTAGATCTTGCTGGGAACCCAAAACAATATTCAAATCACGTTTGACATTGAAATATTCCTGCTTTGAGTTTATAAAATTGATGCTGTCATTGTTTACATCTACTTCGGCATTTAACAATTCTAACTTTGTGGATTGACCATATTCATATTGATATTGAGCTCGCTCCAGCCGCTGCTTAGATATCTTCAAGGCTTCATTTAAATTATTTGTGTTTTCTGATAATCTTGCAATTTGAAAATATACACTAAACAATTGAAGATACATGTTCTCAATGGTTTCCCTCGCTTGAAGTTCGGTTAAATTATAGGTTTCCTTCAATTGCTTATAGTTATACTTTCTTCCTAAACCATCAAAAATGGTATAATTCAATCCTATTGAAGCATTAAATGATTTTGTTTCGGCACCATTTACAGTAGTGGTCGTTCCATCCTGCCGCTCAATTTCCTGATTACTGTTGTTGTAATTAGCTCCTGCACTTGAAATAACCGTTGGTAAATACCCTGTGTTATATACACTGGAATTGTTTTTTGCGATCTCAACATTGTTACTTGCAATTTTAACGCCATAATTATTTTCTAAAGCGATTTCCAGAGCTTGCTTTTTAGTTAATATATTTTGTGCATCAACCTGTATTGCCGGTAACACAAGTAGTATATATATTATTTTTTTAATGTAACTCATCATCTTCATAATTAGATTCAATAATTGCTCGTTCTACTTCTTCCTTTGTGACTTCTTTCCCTGATATCATCCATTTAATAAACACTTTAATGGAGTTTGAAACAGATAATAACAGCGGTAACATCACCAAAGTTAATACCGTTGCAATACCAATTCCGTAGGATATGGAAACTGCCATGGGCTTTAAAAACTGTGCCTGCCTGCTGCCTTCAAGTAATAAAGGTGCTAATCCTGCAATAGTGGTCAAGGATGTTAAGAATATGGCTCTAAAACGTGATTTCCCGGCCTGCACCAGTGCTTCATTGAAGGTCATGCCCTCTCGTAAATAGGTGTTGAATTTACCTATCAATACCAGTCCATCATTCACCATAATTCCTATTAATGCGATAATACCTAACCAAGAAAGAATGTTGATCATAAAGCCATGAACCCAATGACCAAATGCAACACCAATTAAACTAAAAGGAATCATTATCATCAATAGCAGTGGCTGACTATAGGTTCTGAATGTAAAAGCAATAACGATGTAAATCAGTGCTAAAATAACTGGCCCTACCAATTTTAGAGAAGTTATTGTTTTTTGAGCCTCCCTGTTCTGGCCTTCGTACGCTGCTGATACCGTAGGATATTTTGATGATATCTCCGGCATTATTCTATTCCTGATATCATCCAGTATGTCAGTTGCACTGTCGTCCGGTGACTTTAAATCGGCCGTTATTTGAATCTCTCTCTTTCCATCTAAATGATTGATCGCTACATCTCCTCGTTCAATTTTATAAGTTGCAATTTCTGAAAAAGGCACTCGGCTGCCAGAAGGTGTATTGATCCACATATCATCCAAGTCCTTAATAGAAGATCGATCATCCCTTTTATAACGAACCCAAACTCGAATTTCATCTTGTCCTCTTTGAAAACGCTGCGCTTGATACCCGAAGAAACCAGAACGCACCTGACTCATTACGGTTTGCAGATCTAATCCTAAAATGTTCGCTTTATCTTTCAGTTGAATTTGTATTTCCTTAATACCTGCAGGATCATTGTCTGATACATCCTTTAAAATTGAATTCGCATTCAATTCAGCTTTTAATTCTTCTTTAGCAGCCTTAAGCTCTTCAATATTATTTCCCAGTAAAGAAACAGCAACCGGACTACCTCCAAAATTACCTCCTGATCCGAATATCAAACTTTCAACTCCATAAACTTTTCCTGTGAATTCACGAATCTTATTTGTTATTTCCTGAGATTCCAATTCTCCCCTTAATTCTCCCGGTAATAGATTAACTCTTAAGGATGCATTAGAGGTTCCCGGACCAATTCGTTTAATCACATTTTGTACAACTGGTTCACCATCAAATTGCTCTCTATCATACTGCTCGTTGACGATCCAAACCTTTTCCTCAATACTTGAAATAATGGAATCTGTAATTTTTTCATTGGTTCCCTGAGGCATTTTAAGGCTTATCGATACGGTATCACTTGCGATTCTGGGGAAGAAGGACGTTCCTACGATGCCGCCTCCAATAGCACCTATACTAAAAATCAATAAAGCGATTGGAATAGCAAAACCTAAAAATTTATTTTTTAAAAAGAATCGCAAATAGGGAACATAAACATTATCTCTAAACTGCACCAAATATTTATCTGCACCTTGATTTAATTTTATGAAAAATAAATTCAACCTGTTTGGACGTCTGTCTTTTCGTTGTAATGCTTTTGAGTGTGCTATGTGTGCCGGTAAAATGATCAAAGCTTCAATCATAGATACCAATAAGGTTAAAATCACAACGGTTGAAACTTCACTAAAGAACTCTCCCATTCGACCGTCTAAAAAGAAGAATGTTGAAAAAGCGATCATAGTAGTTAGCAATGCAGACACAACAGGTGGTAATACTTCTATTGTTCCGTCTATTGCCGCTCGAATTGGTGATTTTCCTTTTTCGTAATGATGATAAATATTCTCGCCAATTACGATCCCGTCGTCCACCAAAATACCTATCACAATAATCATCCCGAAAAGCGACAATACATTTATGGTCACTCCCAGTTGAGCTGCGAAAATAAACATCCCAAAGAATGAGATTGGAATACCGAAAGCAACCCAAAATGCCAATCGGGCATTTAAAAAAATGGCCAAAAACAACAATACCAAAACAACTCCCATCATGGCATTTTTAATGAGCAATTCGGTACGCTGGTTTAAGGTGATTGATGAATCACTTGATACATACAACTGTACATTGTCATGTTGCTGGTTGAATTTATTTATGTATTGCCTAACGTCTTCTGCTGAGGCAATTAGATCTTCGTTATTGGTATTACTAACAGTTATATCTATGGACTTTTTGCCATTGTAAAAAATTCTATCAGGAGTTTCAGACCAGGTATCCTCCACATCTGCCACATCTTTTAACCTGATAATATTCCCGTTTGGTTCCGCTCTTACAATTATATTAAAAAGCTCGTCACCATAATACGAACGGTTTCGCGCCCTGATTAAATAATCTTCTGCACTGGTTTTAATATTTCCTCCGGTGATTAAAATATTTGTGTTGCTAACCGCATTGGCTACATCCTGAAAAGTAAGATTATAAGCTCTTAAATCGCTCTCTCTAACAGAAATAGCTATTTCTTCTTCAGGAAATCCAGAAATAGACACTTGCGAAAGCCCTTCAATACCACGCAGATCGTTTTCAACTTCTCTTGCATATTGTTTGAGGGTTGACAAGGGAATATTTTCTCCACTTAATGTGACACTAATTGTAGGCCTGATAGTTTCAACTTTGGCAATAATAGGAGGCTCCATGCCGGTCGGAAATGAAGGCACTCTATCGACCGCATTTTTTACATCGGCTAAAACCACATCAATATTTTTGCCTTTAACGGTCTCAACACTTATGGTTGCCGAATTTTCCTGTGAAACAGATGTGACCCGTTCCACACCTACGATTCCCTTTAGATTATCCTCAATTTTAAGAACAACGCCTTCCTCCATCTCTGCCGGTGAAGCACCCGGATAAATAAGATTGATCTGAATTAACTTAGAATCGGTTAATGGAAAAAATGATGACTTCATGGACATCGCCCCAATAAAACCAAACACAAGAAATGCAAGGATCGTCACATTAACAGCAACAGGAAATTTTATAAAATAACTTATTATCTTCTTCACACGTTTAAATTTTTTTAATTCTAAAAAATTATTTATTTAAAAATTAAGAACGTTTGTAACCACTTCGTTCTCTCATTAAAAATTTTTAAAATTCCCTGTCGAGAATATATTTTAAAATTCATTACTGTTCGTTTCATCCTCTATTGCTTGTCTTCAAAGATTTTTACCTGCATACCTTGATAAGCTCCGGGTGTTGGTTTCGATAAGATCAATGTACCATTTTCAACACCTTTAATTACCGCACTTTCAGCCGAAAAGTAAACAGGATTGACGTCAATTAAATCGAGTATTGAGTCACGTACAACAAACATTTGCTTGTTGTCTATTAAAAGTTTTCTTGAGACTTCAATTGCTTCTTTTTCACTTCTTGCTGATAAATTAGCTTCTAAATAGGTTCCTTCTCTTAAGTCTGGATGAGCTACCTGAATATATGCTTTAATGGTTTGTGAAGTGGCATCAACTTTTCCATTAATTCTGATGACCTTACCAGTATATTCCTTTGTTTTTTCAAGGTTATGAAGTTTTACTGTGTTGCCCTTTTTTAACAAATCTGCAAATTCTGCATTGACAGATACTTCCATTTCATAAACACTTGGATCTATAAATTCACCTAACTTCTGCCCTACTCTAACCAAAGTCCCCGGAGTTACCAATGCTTCGGTCAATATACCATCATATGGTGCTCTTAAATTGTATTTGCCCAATTTTACTTCAAGATTCTTCACATTGTAGTACGCCGAATTAATTCCTCTCCCGGAAATAAAGAATTTTTCCTTATCTGAATTTAAAGTTGGTAATTCGGGTGTGGTTTTATTGATATCAAAACTATTTAAATAGGCCTGCCATTTTTGATATTCATCTGGATAGTCCAAACGAATATCAGGCATTATGGAGGTTAGACTGTTATAAAAGTTGCTTTTCTGCGATTGCAAATTGGCATAAAATTCGTCACTATTTATTTTTATAATAGATTCTCCCTTAGAATAAGATGTTCCAGCCTTGAATTCTTTAGAAGAAGGTTTTAAAACGCCTTGCACCTCTGCATATAACTCGATTTTATGTTTTGCAGTCAAGTTTCCACTGGTTGTGATGATAATAGGGATTTCTTTGTTTTCAACTTCTTCAACGAACACCGTTTTTACAATTTTATCAAATGTTGGTTTTGGTTTCTTTTTGTTATCGATCAAATATTTAGCAAGAAACACAGCTCCTGCTAACAATAAAACACCTAA